>JAKZUG010000024.1:0-2786 GCA_047516705.1 Candidatus Poribacteria bacterium
GTCCATAGTTTCGCCATCAGGACAGAACATTGTTGAAGGAAAGAAGGTCGTCGAAATACGGCGTTGGCTGCCACCGGAGATCCCGTTTCTCAATCTTGTACTTGTGGAGAATGAAATTTACTTGACTGCAGAAGGACAGGAAGACCCGAATGGGTTGGCACGCGCAATCGTTGACATTATGGGCGTTCACCAATGGACACGTGAAGAAGCGGAATCACAACGGAAGGATTGGAGTCCTGATTATTTTTGTTGGGAACTGTCAAATGTGCGGCGCATAGTCCGACCTATCCCGTGTGTTACGAGGCGGAAAATTTACAAAATCGACATTAACGCGCGCCTACCTATTGGTCATTGACATCGACTTAATCGTCGAAGTGTCAAATGGAATACGATTCTTTAGGTTGGAGTACTACCGGCGATTAGAACCTCGTGAGGATAGGGTCTTCAATTCTCTTATTGTCCGTAAGCGATGACTTGGGTGTTATGTACCAAATAACGTAATGCGCTTAGCTAACGCAGTTGTACTCTTTAATAATATTGCTGGGACTCACACAGCGATGGAGGTTTGATATGAGACGGATAGTTTCCTATATTATTCTGAGCACCGCATTCATTTTCATAGTTCCCTTTCTGAGCGAGGCGATTGAGGACGACGCAATGGTACTTTACTACTCGTTTGATGCGGGAAAGGGAAAAGATGTTGAAGACCTGAGCGGCAAAGGGAACGATGGCACGCTCGAAGGCGATGCTAAATGGGAGAAAAACGGAAAAATCAATTCTGCTGTGTTTTTTGATGAACAGATTCAGAAAGGGGTCGTCACCGCCGAAGCGTCTGATAGTCTGGCGATTACCAAGAGTTTGACGATGGAAGTATGGGTTAATCCAGAGAGTATCGGCGATTATCGCAATGTGCGCGGGCAGGCGGGACCGCACACGTATTATCTGAGTATCCATCAAGGTAAACCTTCAGTGTGGATTGGAACCCTCGGCGCAGGCGGGCAAACATGGAACAGCGCAAAGAGCGATATTCCGCTCAATAAATGGTCGCACGTCGCCGCTGTTTACGAGTTTGATAAGGAGCTTCGGTTTTATATCAACGGCAAACTTGATCAGACCCATACACTGAAAGGCGAGATTCCTACTTCTCCGGCAGATCATTGGTTCGGCAATCGCCTTGATGGTGCGTGGCCTTATGGCGGAATGCTTGATGAATTCGTTATCTATAACCGTGTCCTGACTGAAGATGAGATTCAGCAAGATATGGAACAAGTCTTGAGCGTATCGCCGTTGGACAAGGCTGCGACGACTTGGGGTCTGCTCAAAAAGGTCGAGAGATAACCGACATAAACAGAATTGTTATGCCACAATCACCACTTCCAGTTGGAAATATCATAAAACCTATTGCTCATGTTGACTTGCCACAAAGGACAGATTACGAGGGTAGGTTCATTACATTATCGCCAGTCAACCCACATGCCGATGTTGCCGAACTCTATGACTGTTCTCACGGTTCAGTTATCAAAGAGCAGATATGGACCTACATGAGTTACGGTCCCTTTGACAACAAACACAGCATGCAAGAATGGCTTGAGGACGGAGCAATATCGGAGGATCCGCTTTTCTTTACTGTCCATCATCTTGAATCGAAGCAACGGATTGGTATGGTGAGTTTTCTGAATATAGTCTCAGATATGCGACGACTGGAACTCGGACACTTATGGTATTCACCGGATTTTCAGCGGTCAAACGTGAATACGGAAGCCATATATCTAATGCTCTGTGAGGCTTTCAATAGGCTCAAATACCGCCGAGTCGAATGGAAATGTGATTCTCTGAATGAAAAGTCTCGAGCAGCGGCACTGCGACTCGGTTTTAAGTTTGAAGGTATCTTCAGGCAGCATATAATCGTAAAAGGTCGGAACAGGGACACTGCTTGGTATTCAATGCTGGATAGCGAATGGGCTGCTATTAAGAAGCACATGGAGATGTGGTTGTATCAAAACCCTGACCAGCAGTTGTCCTTAACTGCACTCAACAGCAATGAACTTTAAATATAGTAGATTTTACAACAATTGATGTCTACTTCTGGCACAAATCCGGTGATGGCTAAATTCCCGTACTCCAGCGGAGTGCTATGTCTATAGAAAATGGGATACTTAAGATCTCGCACTCCAGCGGAGTGCTATGTGTCGAAAGCCTAACATTCCACTAACGGAACGGGAAAACGATGAGCGACTTAAAACGGTATGTCGAAAAACGTAAAGCCAGAGACGCTGAATTTGCCGAAAATTACGAAACTGGTTATTTGGAATTCAAGATTGGAGTTCTCCTTCGGAAAGCCCGAGAAGAGGCTGGCTTAACCCAAGAAAAGGTCGCACGAAAAATGAATACCAAAAAGTCCGCCATTTCACGGATAGAAAACCATGCCGAAGATGTTAGGTTATCAACTTTATGAAAGTACGCAAAAGTGCTCGGAAAGAAGTTACATTTTTCAGTCGGATAATTAAGGAGACATATTCATGGGCAAATTCAGACTCGCTTGTCACCTCATCCAGTTTGGTGGTGAACAGCGAGAGCATCCCGAAAAAGTCCTGCGTGAAGTCGCCGATGCAGGTTGGGACGGTGTCGAAGGTTTAGGAATTGAAAGTTCCGAGCAACTCGTTAAGATGGCGACGCTTGCGCGTAGTCTCGGACTCCATATCGTCAATACGGGTGGTGCCGGACTTGATAGGGTGCGTTTCAACATTGCTTTGGGCAATGACGCAGCAGAGGTTCCATCATTAAGG
>JAKZUG010000025.1:0-9841 GCA_047516705.1 Candidatus Poribacteria bacterium
CAGGAGCTGCTCGGACACCGCAACGTCTCCACAACGCAAAATTATATCGGTGTCAACTACGCCACAGCGAGGCAGGCGTGTGAGTCGATGGCAGTGGATTTTCAACCTTACAGAACGATGTTTTTGTCGGGTTCACTCAAACACATCACTGATGAAACACTCCTCCTCGAACTCGCACGACGCGGATACGACTTCTCTAATTTCGACGCAAATGACGAGACAACCGCAGAAATCATCAAAATCGGATAAGTTACCGAAAAAGGAAGGCTTTATGACATCAGAATACGAAATGCAATTTCCATTCACAACCCGGAAAGAAATCCTCGACTGGGAGGCGCGCTACCTTAAAAATCTATCCGAGAAAAGTCGAGATCGAGAGCAAGCCGTTATAGATCTCAAAGAAAAAGTAGAGACACGCAAGACACCTGAGACACCCGAAGGTTATCTGAGCCAATCTGAATTGCACCAGATGGCAAAGTGGAAAGACCGTTTTGTCCCCAGTAAGATTGATAAAAACCCACCGGGGCTTATTGAAAAGATCACCGGCGAGGCGTTCGGTCTTGATGATGATTGGGAGAAAATCAAAAAACTAAAAGAAATATACGGTGTCGCAGCGTCCGTCGCATCTGTGATCCTACACCTCTATGACCCAAAGAAATACCCGATCCTCGATGTGCACGCGCTTCGCACCATCGGGATTGATAACAAAAAAGTCAACTACGATGAACCGTTCTGGCGGGAATATGTTACTCTCTGTCGTGAGAAAGCTGAGCGTTATGATGTTTCAATGCGCGCGCTTGATCGGGCATTATATAAATATTCAGAGCGTGACGCTGCCTTCGTAATGACTATGATAGCAGACGAAACGCTGTTTTTAGAACTCAAACGCCGCGGGTACAATCTCTCCAAACTCTGAATTTGATTTTCAAGACCACAATTATAAGAATCTGTCAGAGTACGTCATTTGACACACTTTGACAGATAATGAAACACAGCCTCTGCACCTTAAAGCAAGCCCCCACGTAGACATTTTGCATTTCCTCTTTCTATGTCGTATAATTTTTAGTGTCCCGTTTCGGGCAGTTCAACCACGTAGAGGAACAGATATTACTTGATGGAGATTAACTCGGCGAGCAGCTTTTTTTAGTAAATGAGAGAGTTGTTGAAAACATAGTCCGTAATTACTTCGTGGAATCGGACAGAAACCAATATTATGGATGACAGCCATATAACTCAACCTGAAACGCAAACTGCTATTCGGACACTCATTGTTGCCGGCTATTCAATAGAGGATAGCGATAGGCAACCGCAACATATCGAAATTCTCTGTAAGCGAACAGATATTCTTGGGGCGAGCATTCCGTATTTGATTGCCGTGACGGACGCTGGTGAATTCTCTGAAGCGGAGATTAATGGTATTCTCCGCTCTGCCTTAAATCAAGGTCGTATTCCAGTTATTGTAACTCCTGGACCGGGTGACAGGACGATCTCATGGGAAGATTTTACTGAGTTACTTGGTGGAGCCGTTCCATCATGGCAAGCTCTCAGTTCGGAGTACGATCAGGCTTTGATAACTGCAGCTAAGAATCAGTTACCCACTGGTGTACCTGAGCGCAAAGCGTGGTTGATTTTTGAGGATTTAGTTGGTTCAGGATTAGAATTTTTATTTGGACGCCGTGTTATAAGATTGGGTGGTCGTTTAAGTGGTCGTCGTGTCAGCGATATGCTGGCTCAAATACCCTCAGGACCAATCCTCGTCGTTGATACAAAGGCATATGCTGATGGCTTTGATGTCACATGGCCAGCGTTACGCCCGCTCGTTGAATATGTTGAAGTGCAACATGATAGACAAAGTGGTCATGTGGATTTGCTTGGAGCACTCATTTCCTCTTCCGATTTTAAACAAGATGATACTCGATTATTTGAACTGTGTCTGGAGTTTAGGGCGGAAACCAAAGTGCCCTTATCTTTTATTGATGCCGATGTTCTTGCTGCAACTATCAATCTTTTCCGAGAGAAGCCAGACGTTCGTAATGGCATCCGCTGGAAACAGGTTTTCAAAGGTGGACGAATTCACTTAAGCATCATTGAGAAGGAATTGCAGGCTGTTAATGATGAACGGGTGAGGAAAGGAGTTTAGTTGTGGGTACATCTAGCAACCAGTCGTCCCCAAATACACCCTCATGGAACATCGCTCAAGCCGCATTAGGGAGCTTGAGCTTGGATCCCGAACAACAGAGCGAGGAACTCTGGCAATCCGCTCTTACGGATCGAGACGAACGATTGACCGAAGAACTGGCAGATCCATTACTGGCGTCGGCATGTGCAATTGCCGAAGAGAGGATATCGCCGGCACTCGCTGTTCAGTCGTTCGACAATACCTTGAGCCAACAGTACGCAGCGGGTCTCACGTTTGATATGGCAAAGCGAGCGTTGGCACGCGCATCAGCAGCTGAATCCGGTTCACTTGGGTTCGCTGAAGAACTTTTTGCTGAAGTTACATCATATTATGCATCTCGTGATTTACCTTCTTATGTCGGAGCACCGGGGCATGTTCAGACAACATCCGATTCGATCGCTCTCAAGGAAAATCTGCGTACCATTGCTCGGGAAGCCGCAAGAACTGCCTCCTCAATAATAGCCACTGATCCTGGAGGATGGCGAAGTTATATTTCCGAGGTACTTGCATCCCTTCGCGGAGAGAGGAGGGAGCAATGATTTCATACTTTGTGCGTCAAGGAGACAATCGGGATGGAAACTGTGATCGAGTCCTTGAAGTTGGAAAGAATTTGTTTACAGGCGAAGATAACTTTAAGGAAGCATTTGGATCATTGACGAGTTTGGAAGCTGACCTTCTGCTGATCAGTGCTTCTGTTTTCGCGGCGGATCGAGCCACCGTCCGTGGTGAACGAGAGGATATCACGAGAGAGATTGAATTGCAAATTCCAGTGGTCAATTCTGGACGTCTGGAGCCACTCACTACGCAAATCGAGAAGATACTCCGAAATCTCTCACACGACACTTGGATAATCAAGTTGAGACAGGTATCTGGCAATCCCGAAAAGGATGTTCAGTGTGATGAAGAAGGTGGACGGACGCTTCTTTTTTCCGGCGGGTTGGATTCACTCGCTGCAGCCATTGAGTTTGGCAAACAGGAAAAGACGCTACAACTTGTTAGCCACATTACATGGAATCAGACCACGAATCAGGCACAAAAAAAATTAGCCGCTTGTCTAAAAGATCACGGGCTGGATCTCCCACACCACCAATTTTTCGTTTCTTCGTCTTCGCGACAGGTTGAACCGAGTCAGTTTAAACATGATATGGAAGATACGCAACGAACACGCTCATTTCTTTTTCTTGTGCTCGGTGCGCTCGCAGCACGTCACGCGGGACACTCTGAGGTTGTCTATCTTGCTGAGAATGGACAGATGGCTATTCATTTACCTCTGACGCAAGGTCGAATTGGAGCATTCTCCACACATACAGCCCATCCAAATGTTTTAGTCGGTATGGAGGCGTTTTTGTCGGATGCACTCGATATGCCGTTGAAAATTTTAAACCCATATGTTCACTTAACGAAAGCGGAGGTTGTCAAAAAGGTCATCAATTTCTCTCCAGACATGCTCCAAGTAGCTAATAGTTGCTGGCGAAGTGCTCGTCCATTTGGTGGCGGATTTACACATTGTGGCGAATGCATTCCATGTTTTATCCGACGTATTGCCATTGAATACTCAATATCCGAAGATCCGACGGCTTATCGTAGGGATTGTTGGAGAGAGGAAATTAGCCAACTAGGTCCTAAAGATGACGGGAGACGGCACATCGTGGATTTGGCGGAATTTATCGTACGAATCGAGAGTTTATCATCTGAAGATATTAAATTTGAGTGGCCTGAACTTTACTCGTCTAATATCAATGACACTGAAGTTATCGAAATGTATAAACGTTTTTCAAAAGAGGCTAGGATTGTACTCAGTCGATATTCAGCCATGGAGCCGTTTTTGTCATGAGAATTAGTCATCGTGAGCTTGCACAATGTCAGAGTAATCCAACCGAATGGGTTTCAAATCAGGTTAATCAAACCGAAAAATTCTATCGAATGAGCTATGAACGATGTCTCCGAGAGGAAATTAATCGTTTCCACCAGTATAGAGACGTTAAAGTGGCTAGGCAGCATCTCCAGGAGAAGTTTCTCAAACACAAACTGAAAAATAATTCTCGAATTCAAGAAACCTTAAGGTGCCTCAATGCTTACATGAATTGGTTCCAAAGTGAAGGGATTATGCCTATCGGTTCCCAATTCCCTCTTAACTTCGGCTTAGGTCATGGGGTAATCCTAGGAGGGTATATCTCAAGAGTTGATATGATGCCCAAGCCCAAAGGGTATCGTGCGATTCTCCTTGAAAACATTCCACTTCGATGGGACGAAGAGTTACGCATGCCACTGATACAAAGAAGTTTAGCCCGCTTCTATCATCGACCTGAAGATAAATTTGCGGTGGGCATTCAAGAACTTGACGCGCGTGATCTCGTTCAAGTCTCTTATTCTAAAGCCGCCATGGATGATGCAGAGCAGATTGCGCGACAACTTGCAGAAGAGATGACAAAGGCAGAAGATGAAGTTGACGAATATAAGCATGAGCAATTGAGGTTGCCTATATAAAAGGATTTTTAGACGCATAGACGGGAAGGAAACCTTGCATCCCACCCCGCAGAGTCTCGTGATGAAATCCTCGAATCCTCAGTTTTCAAGGTAAATATAATTTTCGAGATAGGTAGTTTCCACGCCGAGGAATCCTATACTATTGCCAACTCGGTAAGGGACTTCTTTTTCAACTCAAAACTGTCTCAAAACTGTAACGGGGCATAGATCTTTAAAACCATAGGTGTCAATTTAGGGATTTTTCACGGCGTTTTCTGGCAGCGTTTCTACAAATGCCGCCCCTCCGGGGCTTTGTCATTGGGTGATACACGGTTCTACACAAATGCCGACCCTCCGGGGAGACCAAAGACCACACATTCACCTCACATCCTTAGAGACGATACGATAGAGGTTCCTGCTCGACAACGCTTTTCCCATAGCGAGAAACACGCCTATTTTTCTTAAATTGACACCTATGGGGCATAGATCTTTAAAACCTATCGTACAGCAAAGTCGCTAGAAACGCTGCTAACACAGTTAAAATAAAATTCAACTAATAACCGTAACCGATCCATGTCCAACAACGTTTGTTTTCATGCTATCAGTGTTAACATGTTAGCACAGGGAACATGTTGACGCTGTAAACATATTTGCACAGATAGCATGTCATAGAGGTAAACATGAAAACAGTAGTGATCCTTTCTCATAAGGGTGGCACCGGCAAGACGACAATCGCGACGAACCTCTGTGTCGCTGCCGAGCGGGAAGGGCATACTACTGCCTTGATCGATCTTGACCCACAAGCGAGTGCGACAAGATGGGGGGATTATCGCAAAGCGAAAACACCAGCGATAATAGCGACACCTGTATCTCGATTGGAACACTGGCTACTGACTGCGGAGGAAAACGGGGCGACGCTGGTTATCTTGGATACCGCCCCGAATTCGGGACCGGATGCATTGGATGTGGCGCGTGCTGCGTCTATCGTCCTGATCCCGTGTAAGCCATCTATGGTGGATTTGGACGCGATTGAGAACACAGTCAAGATTGCGGAAATAGCGAAAGTGCCGGCGCGTGTTGTGTTGAATTGCGTCGATGCCCGGAGTGATCTCGGCACTCAAGCCCGTCAAGTGATCCGTCAATACGATGTGGAGTGCGCACCGTGTGAACTCGGTCAGCGCGTCGGCTTTGTGCATGCCTTCAATCACGGCACTGGGGTTCAGGAATTTGAACCGAGTGCGAAATCATCACACGAAATTACAGCAATCTATGCGTATCTCAGTAAGGAGATAGGGGGATAAAATGAAGCAGAAAAAAGACCTCACCGATATTTTCAACGAAAAAAGGGAACAAGAGAAGACAGCACTGGAAGCCGAAACGAATTCGGTCGTTGCGTCTGACAATGAGAATCTGCCCCCCTCGCGACAAGGCAAGCGATGTTTGACAGGTTGGTTTAATCCTGAAACCCATCAGCAGGTCCGGATGATTGCGGCAAAGGAAGATAAAACGTATGAGCAAGTATTGGGTGACGGGCTGAATCTGCTATTTGAGAAGCACGGCATGCCTCCGATCGCATAGCAGGTGGGATAGGACATAGAGGATGTCTTTGGAAGGCGTTCTGAGGGCATTCTCGTAAGTTTTTTCAGAAACGGAATAACGGATATATGAATAATAACATAGACATCGCCAACTTTGATAAAATGTTAGAGCTCGCTGAATTCGGGGCAAAGCGACATAATGAAAGAAGGCAGAATTTATTCAAATTCGTTATTTCGTATGTCACTCTACTTGTCCTGGCTCTCTACCAAACTTTCAAGAAAGAAACATTATTAGAGTTGCTACAAGATAAAATAGGTGTTGTCGTTCTACTATTATAGGACTTACGCACTTCCTCTTAAAGTCCGCCTGATAAGGGGATTTAGGGGGTAAAACACCGAAATACTCTCACTGCGAGGCATTTTTCAGTAGAAAACATATCTTGTCTATTCAATTTGCGTAAGTCCTATATTAGTTGTGCACTGTTTTTTTCTTGTATGGTTGTGGGTGACTCTGAAGGCGTTAATTAATGATGTAAGAAGGAGAGATTTCTATCTCAAGAAAGCGGAATTACTTTCCTATCATCTGTCTAAAAATCAATTTTCAGATTTCAGTCCTCATCCTTGTAAACCCGTTATACTTAATTTAGGGAGTGGACGCAACTGGAAAATTACTGAACGTCGGCTATTTAAAAAAGGATCGCCGCCTCTGATTACCAGTGAAGCCCCGTGTAAACAACCTCCTGATTCCAAGTGGTTTAGTGACATACATTTTTGGACGCTTGCAATAGGTCCAACGGGGATGGTAGTTTTGGTTGTAGTTAAACTTTTAGGTGGACTATGGACAGGAATTATAAGTCTGCTTGGAATATTGTTTTTACTTATAACCGAATTACTCAATTACACAAAATGACGCTTTGGGGCAGTTCGCTAAAAAAAGAGGCTGATGAAACCTTATTTTTGGAACTCACACTCCGCGGGGACGACCTCTCCAGTTTCCGTGAGAATGAAACGACTGCGGAGATTCTTAAGATCGGATAATAACTGTACACCACGACTCACGAAAGCAGGTTAAAACTCCGATACCCTTGAAAGGAGAGCAACTATGTCAAATCAATCTATTAGAGAGTTATCTACTGAAGAAATACTTGATATGGAATTGGAGCCTCTCGCTTATCTGTTTCTCTTAGATCGCTCTAAAATTAAAGCGGATACTTTTTCAGTTACTGATTTTATCAGAGAGATTAATCAGAAAGGACGTGATAACACCCTTATTCACGCATTATGTGAGGCTTTTCAATGGTTATACAATAATGGATATATCATGCTAAATCTGGCAGACATAGGGTCAGGTTATAAGGGTTTCGTTACCAGATCAGGTAAGAAGTGGTTAGATGAAAAAAGTTTATCAGAAAAATCTGTGCCCTGATTTTATAAGGCTGATGGTTGATTTTTGTCCATAAGCAATATTAAATATACATTTTACAGTTTTAGGAAGATTGGAAGGCAAGACAGGATGGGACAAACCCTCTGTTTACTTGCTTCCATGCTTCCTATTTTCCAGTTCGTGTGACGGTCAAAATTGAAGTTTTAATGCTGAAACTTGCTTATGTAAAGTATCTGAATAGAAAATCATTGGTTTTAAACAAGGAAGCCGGCAGTGCTCCGTGGTCCCCAAACCACAGTTCCACACTGTCGGCTTCTTTGCGCGCTGGCATTCTCCGGTAAAACTACTGCTGCGACAGGCTAAAACTTACATGCCACACAAACTTTCAAGTTTTTGTGCTCCACCAGTACTTGCCTTTCCAAGGATGAATTTCCCCAGTAAACGAAACAAAAAGGAGACCGTAAATGTACAGATCACGATTGGTTACACTTGCTATGACTACAATCGCAACACTTTTCTGTTCTGCTCTTATTGTAACTGCTCAGTCTACTCCTGAAGAAAAACAAACAACAGAGGTAGAACTACCTAAACTAAATACCCCTGCGCTTCCGAAACCAGAAATTCCGAAAGTAGAAATACCAGGAGGCTCCACGGAAAAAGAAACAGAGGAAAAGGAATTGGATGAACGTCCTACATTCGATTTCTCTCTTCCTGGAGACAATAGAACCCAAAGCCTTGCTCTCTTTTTTGAACGCCCTTTCAAGTTCAATAACATTGAAGGCAAACTCAGCGGAAACTACTTTACGACGTTCACGAAAGAGGAAATCCCACCCGAAGAATCCGTATGGGGGGCTTTACAGCAAAGTTTTGCTGGATGGGAGTTTCTCTCCAGATCATACGCATATCGCTTTGAAGGGAGCACCACAGGCAAATTCGGTGCAGGCGGACATATTGAATTAGAAAGCGACATCACTATCGAAAATGATCCGCGCCTAAATTTCACACTTTATGGAGAATACAATCCTTTGAGTTTCGTAGAATTAGCTCTGGGCGGTTGGGCAGAAATTCTGCGATTGGGAAGAGAACCATTGGAAGGCGAAAAGCTCCGATTCGGTTTACGCACACATTGTAACATCGAAAAGAATTTCAAGTGGGTAAACCTCTCTATGCTAATTGAATACTTACCCGACTGGAATTTCAAATCGTATCGCCTTAATGCCTCACCCGAGATCGAATTCAAAATAAAGATACCACGAAAAAAAGAACCGTTCTCGTTCTCGATCGTTCTCATGGGCGAAATCGATTACTACTCCGAAAACGATGAATTCACGGTCGAGCCGTTGTTTGAAATGAATCCGTGGGAAATACGCTGGACGCAACTCGTGCGGCATCGGTTTTAGTTATACCGATGTTTAACGCTGGATTTTTAAGCGTACGGCTACTATGTCCTCAAAACTTTAAAGTTCTCTCACTACGCATCACAGGCAACACACTAAAGCGCACTCTTGCCGTTCTGTTTCGTTCGCTTGGCACTGCACACCTTGCAAGTTGTACCAGACACCTCCTCCTATCCATCAACATCGTTGCTTTTACGGATAGAATTGTATTGATTTTGTCATCAATCCGTAGTATAATTTAACTAATAGTTCTATTCTGTTACCGCCTTTGTTGCGCGGTAATGCCGGTCCTGGTAAGCCGAAGCGATAAAATAAATTTCTAAAGATAGAACCTAAAAAGTAATCCATATCTTTTACTGAGGAAATATGAAAAATATTTACACGTTGTTGGCAATACTCATTGTTTTTTTCAGTTGTACATCTCACCAAGAGGTCATAATACCGGACACCAACTTAGCCGCAGCCATCCGAAAAACACTCAATTTAGATCCAAATACTCCTATTCAAAAAGAGACACTAAAAGAACTCAAAGGACTTGTTGCAATAGGAATGAATATAAAAGACCTAAAGGGTTTAGAATACGCGACCGGTTTAACGACGTTAATGCTATCCAACAATCAGATTAACGATATAACGCCACTCACACAATTTACGAACCTCGCGAGTTTATCGCTTGACCTGAATCAAATTGACGACATTACCCCTCTTACTAACTTGACTTCGCTGCTGAAATTATCTCTTAGAGAGAATAACATCAGCGACATTACCCCTCTTACTCAATTTTTGAGCTTGACAACGTTATCCCTTGGGAAAAATAACATCAACGATATAACTCCGCTTGCGAATATGAGGTATCTCTCAACACTATTCCTTAATG
>JAKZUG010000026.1:0-3288 GCA_047516705.1 Candidatus Poribacteria bacterium
GTGCATGCATTCGGAACAACACACTGTCAGCAGTGAGTCCGGTCGTCGCGAGTACCTGCTGATGCCAGTTTACATCATCAAGCACTTCACGGATAATCATCAGCGTAGCCATCGTCTCGGTTGTCGTGCCAGATTTGCTGATGACGTTGAAGAGCGTTTTCTGAAGGAGGTTTCGTCCCTTGAGCATCTCAAGCAAGCCAACAAGTTTGCGTGGATCGAAGGTATCACCCGTGAAATAGACTTCTGGGGCATCGCCGCGTTCTTCAACCGATAGTAAGTTATGATACGGATGATTGAAAGAATCGTGAAAGACACGCGCACTCAGATCGGAACCGCCTATACCGATGATGACCAGGACCGAAAAATCTTCACGGGCACGCGTAGCTAACGTCGTGACCTCGGCAATATCCTCGTCCTGGAGATGACTCCGGGTCCAAGCACGAAGTCCACGTTCCAAGTCGGCAAGGGGTGCTGATGCCTCTTCCTGAAATAGCACGTGAATCTTCTGAAGATCAACATCAACCTTCTGTCGCGCTGCTTGTTGATCTGATGCGCTGTTGTCAATCGAGAGATTAAGTTTGCTATCCAACAAAAACCCCTTTTTACTAAATTCTTCCGTACTTGTCCGAAAGGCGAACAATATCTTCTTCATCAAAGTGCCCGAACGAAATTTCAAGGATCCGGTAGTCTTTAGATTCACCGATGAGTTGATGTTTCGCCCCCTGCGGAATAAACACAGGCACCATCGGCTCAGGACGATGAATGTCACCATCAAGTTTCAAGCAGGCACCCTCATCAAGCGGAATCCATAACTCACTCCGATGATGGTGATACTGATAACTCACCTGTTCGCCCGCCCGAATTTCTAAGATTTTGACAGTGACAGGTTGATTAAGCACATATTGTATGAAGCCACCCCATGGTTTCTCGGTTGTTGTTATCTCCTGAAGTTCTTTCGGGGATAATTGCATGATCTATTCTCCGAATTACGACACACATTCATCAAAAAATACTTATAAAAATATAGTAGATAGTGTATCATATAGGTAATCCGATAGTCAACGAAAAAGTGGGCACAAGTCTCCCTATTTCGATAGTACCATGACCCTTCAAAAGATGATTATCTTAATCGTCTCATAAGGTCAATCCGCGAGAAACACAATTGTTAAAAAAATCGATTTCCACACTTATTGAGAATAGCATTGCCGAAAAGGTGTTCCCTGGGGCTGTTGCCTATATCCTCACCGATGAAAAGGTGCTTTACCACGAAGCGTTCGGTTTCCGATCTATAAAGCCGAAACGACTGCCGATGCTTCGCACGACACTGTTTGACTTGGCATCGCTGACAAAGCCGATTGTCATTGGGACGCTCTGCATGCAGCTTGTTGAGAAAGGCGAGCTCTCCCTCAATACGCCTGCTGAGAAATACTTGCCGGAATTCAGACAGAAAGACGTAACGCTTACCCATCTGCTGACACATACCTCAGGACTTCCGGCATGGATTCCTCTCTACCTACGGGCAGGATCGCGTGAGCATGTAATCTCTTATCTCAGTGAAGTAGCATTGGCATCTCAACCGGGGGAGAAGGCGGTGTATAGTTGCTTGGGGTATATCGTACTGAGTGCGTTGCTTGAAAGGGTAACAAAACAACCGCTTGACAAATTGGCGCAGGAGCGGATATTGGCACCACTCGGCATGGAACGGACGCGGTACAATCCACCCCAAGCGTGGCATGAGAACTGTGCGGCTACTGAAGATTCTAACAGTTTTGAACGTCGGATGGTAAACTATGAGCGCTACGATTGGCGGGAAGGCGTAATTATCGGGCAGGTCCACGATGAGAATGCCCATTTTCTTGGAGGTGTTTCGGGCAATGCGGGACTCTTCGCTACGTCAACAGATCTCGGAAAGTTTTGCAGCGCGTTAATGGACAACGGTGGTACCCTACTACATCCAGAGAGTCTCGGCACAATGCGCCAAGTCGCCTTAGCAGAAGGGGAACGACGCTGCATCGGTTGGGCAGTGACAGACGATGGATGTCTTTATCATACAGGGTTCACTGGTACTTCAATACGGATATGTTTGAAAAGAAAACTCGCGGCTATTCTGCTGACAAATCGGGTACATCCCGATGCCGATCGACGCGGTATTATTGAATTTCGGAGAATGTTCCACAGTCTGATATACACCTAACAGCAACATTCAATACGTTACTATCATTCCATCGGGCATCTTATGTCTTCCACACCGAAACCCCCAAAAATTGAATTAGGATTGAGCATCTTACTTGCAGAGAAACGCGACTGGATTCAAGGGAAATCAATCGGACTTATTACAAACCATACAGGTGTTGATGCTGCCTTACAAAGCAACTATCGACTTTTTACCGAAGCACCAGCGTGTCAACTTTCTGCGATTTTTTCCCCGGAGCATGGACTCTGGGGTGCAGTCCAAGACGGTATCGCCATCAATAATATTGACACACCTGATGGAAATCCATTAAGCGTGCCGGTTTTCAGCCTATATGGACAGTCGATGCGCCCGACAGCGAATCAACTTGAAGGCATAGACCTGCTTGTCTATGATATGCAAGATGTCGGTGCGCGTTATTATACCTACATTTCGACCTTACTACATACAATGGAAGCAGCCAGCGACCGCGGGATCGAGTTCATTGTTACTGACCGACCGAATCCAATTACATGCACTGCCGTAGAGGGACCGATGTTGGAAAATGGCTCTGAATCGTTCGTAGGGATACACACGATACCTGTCCGTTACGGGTTGACAATCGGGGAGTTGGCGACGTTGTTGAAAGCGGAACGTGTGTCGTCATGTCAACTAAACGTGGCGTGGATGCGCGGATACAAACGACGGATGTGGTTCGATGACACCGGTTTGCAATGGGTGCCACCGTCGCCGAATATGCCAACACTCACAACAGCAATGCTCTATCCGGGTCTATGCCTGTTTGAAGGAACAAACATGAGCGAAGGACGCGGAACGACAAAGCCTTTTGAATATATAGGTGCACCTTGGTGTAAGGGTGAAAGGTGGGCAGAACTCCTGAATAACTGTCAATTGCCGGGGGTTCGGTTCCGTCCTGTCGTTTTTACACCTGCACCGGTGGCAAAAACCACAAAACACGCGAAACAGACCTGTGGCGGCGTTGCAATTCATATTACCGATAGAGAACGTTTCCGTCCGATAGAGACCGCCCTCCAGATGTTATCCATGCTAACCACCGAATACAGAGACCATTTTGAATTCTTACCCGCACATTTTGA
>JAKZUG010000027.1:0-12051 GCA_047516705.1 Candidatus Poribacteria bacterium
TAAAACACCTCTTTAGTCCCGTAGGGACGACATGTTTATAGCAGAGTTTCCAAGCAGAGACCTAAGCCCTGTAAGGGCGGCATGTTTATATCTATAGTTGCCAAAACGCTGTCAAAATCCCTAAATTGACACCTATGGTGCAGTTTTGCGGCGTACGCGCCCAAATGCGATCTGCATTCCTAACCTCGCCTACTGACAACTGATAACTGAAAACTGAAAACTACTCCTCTGACAACTTATAAAAAACTAATCTCCGGCTGCAACATCCGCCGCTGAACCCTGTGCCGCACGAATCGCCTCACACAGATACGTAATCCCTTCAGGAATATCATTGACATGGCAGTACGCATACGCAAGCCGGATCGCCTGCACCGGGGCGTTCGCATAGTGAAAAGCACTCCCGTTGCTATAGCCGACCCCTTTTTCAGATGCCAACCGTTGTAACGTCTCCATATTCGTTGATTCCGGAAGATCTATCCAGAGGAACAGTCCGCCGCGCGGTCGCGTCCACGTACAGAGATCACTCATGTGCGCGTCAAGTGTATCTACTACAGCCCGACATTTCGCACCGACAGCAGCGTTCGTCTTCACAAGGTGCGCTTCAAGATGCTCCGTGAAGAATTCAGCAACAATCGCACTCGCCAACGCGCTCGTCCCACCGTCCCACCGATTCTGGTGGATTTGCCCGTAATACGGTTGTCGCGCCACAAAATACCCTTGCCGAACACCTGCCCCTAAAATCTTAGAGAAAGTCGCAATGAAGATCACCCGATTTGAGGTGTCTAACTTAAAAAGTGAGTCTGGGGTCGGCGTTGATGTAAAGTCGATGTCGCCGTAGCAATCGTCTTCAACAATCAGTGTATCATATTCTTCTGCCAGTGCCAGCATCCGCTTTCGGCGTTCAAGCGAGAGGATCGCGCCCGTCGGATTCTGATGGTTCGATGTCGTATAGATCAACGAGGGACGGATGTTTTTCTGCTTGAGCTCCTTCAGTTTCGATGCCAGCGCGTCCATATCCATACCGTCGGTATAGTCCATTGATACGCCTTCGATATTCGCCTTGAAATGCCGCATGATGCCCAAGGTGCCGCTATAAGTATATTCTTCTGTTAGCACCGTATCACCCGGGTTGATAAATGTGCCAAGCACCAATTCCAGTGCTTGCATGGAACCGGAGGTAATTGAGATGTTATCTATCGGCAGTGGGATACCTTCACGCCGTTCAAACCGCATGGATGCCAGTTCACGCAAACCTCTATAGCCCGATTCACCCGGATAGTTGACTAAATCACCGCCCAATTTTCGGAGTGCTTTCTCACTCGCCGCAATGAGCCCTTCCGTCGGGAACGTATACGGATCCGGACGACCGCCTGTAAAAGCAAAATCTTTCATAAATAATATGCTCCTTCTTGTAGACAGATGCCTCTTAGCATCTAATTATAACAAACTTCCCGAAAAAAATCAATCAGTTGACTGCGGTCAGCCGTCAGTCTCCATCAGAAACCCTTAGTTTCCCCATCCTCGCTGGCGAGGTTTCTAACCTCGCTGGTGTTATTCCCAAAATGCTTACAGCCCCCATCCTCGCCTACTGACAACTGACCTCTGATGGCTAATGGCTAATGGCTGACTGCGCATCCTTGACACCAATTCCACAATGTGCTATACTTTCGCTATCTTTTTAGAAACACAACCCTACACGCATTTACCGAAATGACAGCCCAAAACCCGCACCAAGATCTCACATTTGAACCGATGCATTCCGACGATCTGCAACAGGTCTTAGAAATCGAAAACCAATGCTTTGAGGATCCATGGAGCAATACCTATTTCACGGTGTCCCTGAAACGTCCCAGGTCGTTTGAACATTTTTACGTCGCACGGCGTGCGGATACCGTTGTCGGCTACATCGTGTTTAACATCCTTCATGAAGAAGCACATATCCTGAACATCGCCGTACCACCTGTCTATCAGCGGCAAGGCATCGGCAAATACTTGTTCGCTTCAGCCTTAGAGATGATACAGGCAGATGACGGCAGCGAGGTGTTCTTGGAAGTCGCCGTTAGCAATCTGCCGGCACAATATCTTTACCGTCAATTCGGGTTCCGCATCTGTGGCATCCGAAAAAACTACTACGGACGCTATAAAGACGCTTACGTCTATCGCAAAGGAGCAGACACCGATGCTACTTAACCTCTTAAGCCATACGATCTCAGCGACCCCAACCTTATCGCTCTCAACCCGTCGACAAGAGGCACGAACCGTCGGCAGAAACGGCTGGCGTGTTATCGAAGAAGAAGCACATTGGAATCCCTCTGAAACCACTATCATCGTCGTCGATATGTGGAACGAACACTGGTCCTGGGGCGCAACAGAACGCGTAAACGTGATGGCACCTCGGATGAACATCGTGCTTGGACGCGCAAGACAGAACGGCGTGCAGATTATCCACGCACCCTCCGACACGATGGATTTCTACGAAGCACACCCGGCGCGCCTCTCAGTCTTGGAACTCCCACACGCCGACCCGCCTGCTGAACGCGAGATGCCTGATCCGCCTCAACCTGTTGATGCCTCCGATGGCGGGTCAGATACCGGCGAAACCGATGGCTTCAAAGCATGGCACCGCCAGCATCCAGCCATTGAAATCGACGATGCGGATGCCATCAGCGACAATGGGCAGGAGGTCTATAACCTACTCCATCACAACGGTATCAAGAACATCATCTTCATGGGCGTACACACAAATATGTGCGTGCTTGGACGCTCTTTTGCGATTAAACAGATGGTGCGCTGGGGTTTTAACGCAGTGCTCGCACGCGACCTCACCGATGCGATGTATAATCCGTTCAAACCCCCGTATGTTAGCCACGAAGCAGGCACGCAGTTAATCATCGAATACATTGAGAAGTTCTGGTGTCCTACAATCCTGAGCGGCGATCTAACAACACCGAAGGCGTAAATAGCCGTTTACCCAGGCCCCGTAGGCGCGGTTTGTAACCGCGCCGGACAGATCCAAGAAACGCGTCACCCTCCTCGCTGGCGAGGTTTGCAACCTCGCCCCATGCCCAACCTCGGTAGGCGCGGTTTTCAACCGCGCTTACCGACAACCGACAACTATTTATACACAAACAAAAAGCCCACGGTAACATAAATACCGCGGGCTTTTTTTATCTTCAACATGTACGCTTATTGACGGTCGTCTTTCAGCGCACCCCACGTCGTCGTGAGTTTCTGCTTCGGATCCACAGCAGTGCTTGTAGCAGGCACAACTTCCAAAGCACTAAACATCGCATTGAGATCACCGGCACCGGTCTCCGCGTTTCCAGCGAAGTCGAAATCGAGTGTGCCATCGCTCACCTCAATCCCTGGATAGGTCTTGATGTCGATCTCATTGCTGCCCGGTGTTACGTAGAGCGGCTCAACGTTCTCCTCTTCAATGAAAATATCGAAGCCGCGGTTGTTTGGCGACCAGTGTTCACCGACGAGATAGGTCACATCAAAAACACCGTCACCAGTTTTAAACTGATACTTAACTGTGTCAGGAAACGCCGCCCAGCTGACAGCATAGAAGAGATCGTGATCGTAGCCAGCAGCGTCTGCTTGCGCTTGTGCCTCCGCTGTTAAGGTTGGGACTGCAGCGACGTTGGGTAATTTTTCAATCCAACCGCCCCAGGCCTGATCCTCTTGTTGCGCACCGTTCCAGACGCGCCCCTGTGAATCTGTGAAGTCATCTGCAGTGCCACCCTTCACCCTGAATTCCTCCGCTGGAAGCAGCGTCGGCAGTGCAAACACAGCCAGTAAAAACACTATAGTTAAAACACTAAAAAGTCTCATCAAAATTGCCTCCATCTATTGATTTTGCCGTTCCGATTTCAGCGCACCCCATGTTGTGGTGACTTTCTGCTGCGGATCAACGGCTAATGCAGGAATCACTTCTATCCCACTAAACATCGCATTGAGGTCTCCGGCACCAGTCTTCGGATTACCGGCAAATTCAAGACTCATTGTCTCATCTTTAACTTCAATGCCTGGATACCGTTTAATATCTATCTCATTATTACCCGGTGTCACATATTCCTCTTCAACGATCTCGTCTTCAATAATAATATCGTAGCCACGGTTGTTCGGCGACCAGTGTTCACCCACAAGATAGGTAACATCAAACATACCCTTACCGGTTTTCAGTTCCATCTTGACAGTGTTAGGGAACGCTGCCCAGCTGACGGCATAAAAGATCTCATTATCGTAACCTTCCGCTTTCGCGAGTTTTTCGGCATCTTTGGTAAGGGCTTGGACTTCTGCTACCAGTGGCAGTAGGTCGACCCAACCGCCCCAATCTTTTTTCTCATTCTGTCCACCGTGCCAGATACGGCCCTTGGAATCTTTGAAATCATCCACTTTGCCACCCCAAACCCGAATCTCTTCGGCAGGCTGTGCATCGTGGACAATCGTTACCGCAACGAATACGGCAAGTATAACAAGCAAAAATAGACTTTGTCGCATATTTTTCTCCTCAATCGTGCGTTAAAAACACGTACATTAAAACTACTTATATTAAAGATAACAAATTCACATTACAATTTCAACCTTTTTTTATTACTTCGCACGCTCAACCACAACGATCCGCTGATTCGCCTGTACATCCGTCAACGTTTGCACAATACCGCTCGGCCACTGGATAACAATCCGATCCACTACCTTGTGATGTGCAAGCCCGAATTCGACATCGAGGCTGCTCTGTGAGAGGTAGCTATCCCCCGCTGTTACCTGCTGGACCTGATGAAGATCCCCCGCACTCACTTTCACAAGCGCGCCAACACCGTCCCGATTGCTCACCGTGCCAACCGTGCGAATCTGAAGCCAGTGCTGCCGATTGCCGCCGTCATTTCGGAGCAAGGTCGGTTTCGCACCACTGTTAACAATGAACAGGTCCAAATCGCCATCGGCATCGTAATCCCCAACTGCTACACCTCTACCGACCCCATGTGAATCGAATTCTCGGAGACCGACAGCCTCAGAAACATCCCTGAAAGTGCCGTTGCCGTTGTTTTGAAGAAAGACATCCGCTTGCCCGTGTGCTTCCCATGCAGCAGGATCGATGTGACCCGCCGCAAAAAATATGTCCAGATCACCATCGTTATCAGCATCAAAAAATGCGGTCCCCCAGCACGTCTTGTCCAGTCCGGACGCAAAAACGCCGCTCTGCGCGGAGACATCTGTAAACGTGCCATCACCGTCATTTCTATAGAGCACATTGTTTTCATCAAGCCAATTCGTAACGAAGAGATCCAGATCGCCGTCGGTATCATAATCACCCCAAGTGACCCCCATCCCACTTCGGATGTCGCCGGTACGGCTCCTCGCATCTGGACGGTTCGTATTCGTGAAGACTAACTCACCATCATTCCGATAGAGGATGTTCTGGTCGGTATCATTCGCGAGGTAGAGGTCCAAATCGCCGTCAGTATCGTAATCCGCCGCGGCGACCCCAAGCGTCAGATGAAACCCGCCGTTCACCTTCGCAGCATCCGTAATATTGATGAAACCCCCGTCCCCCTTGTTTAGATAAAGAATGTTCGCCTGCCCGAAAAAATCGTAAGGAAAGAAGACCTCATCGCCTTGTGGAACTTTTGTATATTCAATATAATTGCCGATATAGAGGTCTAAGTACCCATCAGCGTCGTAATCTCCCCATGCGATGCCCGCACCGAAACCGTTGTGGCCAACCCCACCTGCACCAGAGGAGAAGCGTTTGAAAGTGCCATCGCCGTTGTTCCGATAGAACATATTTGCCTTGTAGTTCGTGACATAGAGATCAGCATCTGCATCGTTATCGTAGTCTGCGAAGGCGCAGCCCATACCCCAACCGGTATCACCAACCCCAGCAGTATCAGTTACATCCGTGAAAGTGCCGTCGCCGTTGTTCCGATACAGCGCGTTTTTCGGTAGCACCGCGTCCGGCGCAGGACGCACCAAGGCACCGTTGACAATATAAAGATCCAGCCTGCCATCATTGTCGTAATCCCGCCATGCTGCACCCGAACCGACAAGTGCTGGCACCACGCGCAGATCAATACCGCCAGCATGCACAAAATGGATACCTGCTTGTTCAGTGACATCCACAAATTGGATCTCGGATGCATAACTGTTCAATATAAATGCCCAACTCAAAATTACAATAACATTTCGTAGCCTATTCTGCATTCAGATGCCTCTCTGCGTGCCTGAGTATGTTTGTAATCACATATTATACACAAAACCGTCTGTCAGTGTGTCTTAATTTCATTCGCGCATCCTTAGGTCCCGATACCACATTCTCTCGAAAAGCAACAACTACTGACTGACGACTGCTGATTGCTGACCGCTAATTACGAACTGCCGACTACTGATAACTGGCAACTGACAACTGACAACTGAGTAATGTGTTGCAGGTCTATTTAGTTTTGTGATTTTTGGCCATTTTTCCGGGAAGATCGCGAGCACAGCTCGCTTCTACAGGGATATGTCGCGATCCGGAGATCGCTCCTACAAAAGAACTAAATGACCCTAACTGTGTTGAGATTTTAGTTGCAATTATCCTGAAAATGTGTTAAAATACATGGAGGTAATATCGTAGAGCCAATCGTTCAAGTTAGAGGGACTGCAAGTGAAAATGTCTGTCTTAGTACTCAACGCAAGTTACGAAGCGATCAACGTTTGCAACCTCCGGCGTGCTATGAAAATGGTTTTCAAGGGCACCGCACAGACGGAAGAAGTCTCAGATATCGAGATTAATTCGCCAAGTGCTGCAATAAAAGCACCGCATGTCATCCGTTTGGTGAGATATGTTCACGTCCCGCGGAGTGTCGTCAAATTTTCACGAAGGAATGTCCTCGTCCGCGACCAGTATACATGTCAATACTGCTACAAGGAGTTGCCGACTGTGCAGCTTACACTTGACCACGTGGTCCCGATCTCTCGCGGCGGTGAGACAACGTGGGAAAACGTCGTGACAGCCTGCAAAAAATGTAATAACAAAAAAGGGAATAAGATGCTCTACGAGGCGCGCCTAAAACTTGCACGTCAACCCAAAACACCATCAATCTTGACATATTTGCAGCTCAACCGTAATTTTCGCGGGTGCCACCCGTCGTGGAGAAAATATCTGTATATCAACTAAATCATGCCAGATCCCGAAAAACTGAAAAAACGTTGGGAATTCCAGCGTGCCTATCAGAAGGGCAGTAAATATTGGAATCGCTTTTTCGTGATATACGTGCTCCACAACGACTTTAGTCTACCTCGGTTAGGGATAACCGTTAGCAAGAAAGTCGGGAAGAGTGTCCAAAGGAATCGGGCCAAGAGATTAATTCGTGAATCGTTTCGCCAGTTACGCCCACACGTAAAAACTGGATACGATATTGTCGTTGTCGGCAGGACACCCGCTTGTCGGCTCACATGTCAAGAGGCACAGAAGGCGTTGTCTCATCTGTTCCTGAAAGCGACGATCTTGAACAGTTCACACCAGCAGGGCGGAAACCGGAATAATTAATGGCGGGTTTTACCTAACTAATGATACCGCATAGTTCTTATAGTAAAATCTGGGATATGTAGACATTAATCAGAAATGTTAACCTTTCCGCTAAATTGTTTTTTTTACAGCAGAAAATAGGGAAAAATGCTTCTGAAACCAGATAGATAATGGGTTTCTAACCAATTTGAAAAATTACCAAAAAACGAAAAAAGTTACCATTTGGTAACTTTTTAAGAAAAAATTCGCAATAAAATTAAGCCTCTGCGAGGTTGTTAAACGGCGTGAATGCTAATCAAAACTGTTGACGACGGAATACCGATGGCTGATTGCTACTGGTTGACGGCTATTGAAAATATCATTACTTGAGCAACCACTCGGTTAATGAGGAAATAGGTGTGTCACATTGTAAGCAGCATCAAAGAGACATGAAACAGCCTGAAAAGCAGCAAGTAGACGGCCCGTCGAGTAGAAGGATGATACTTACGTCCCCGATCCGTTTTTATAGACGCTTTATTTCACCGCTCGTGCCGCCCTCGTGCCGTTTCTACCCGACATGCTCGCAATATGCACTTGAGGCTTTAGAACGCTATGGAGTGCTCAAAGGGTGCTGGCTAACACTTAAACGACTCTCAAAATGCCACCCATATCATCCGGGTGGCTTTGATCCGTTGAAATAACGGATGTCGACTTCGGAAATAAATATCTAAAAACCCAAAAAATGAGGAGCACCTAATCTCAATGGGCGCACGTTACATTCTCGCATTGGTTCTGATGGTTGCTGTGATGATCGCATGGAGCCTGTTTTTCGCACCGAAACGGGATGAAAATCAAACTACCCAGGAAACACCCGTAGCGTCAGACACAGGCGAAACGCCAATCAATCCTACAACGCAGGCAACACCCGGCGGAACCGATGCGTCCTTTAACTCAGATCAGCGGACAACAGCTAATGAAAATCCGGACGATGTGATGGTCAACGTCCAAACCAATAATTATAGTATCGTCTTCAACGAAAAACTCGCAATCGCCAAGGAGTGGCGACTCAAACATTTTCCAGACCGCTCAGATACCGCCAATACCCCGTTGAATCTGATTCCTGAGAATGCACTTAACTGCCTTGAACTTCGATTGGGAAATCAACTGTTGCAGAATGATCTTAACTACCGCTTAGCGACATGGCAGGCAGATAAATCCGAAATCGACATTACAAATGGACAAGAGGCTGAAACACTCACGTTTACGACAACCATTGGAGAAAACCTACAGTTAACAAAGCAATTCACCTTCATCCCGGATACCTATTTCGTTGACATAGAGGTGACTTTCCAAAATAAGTCCGAGCAACAACAGTTACCTATAAACGGGTACACGCTGCGATGGGGACCAGGTATCAATGCGGATCTGCTACCGCACGAAAAAAAGATCGGCAAACGCGGACGACGCGGCACGGAAGGGGCAAAAGCCTACATCGGTGAGGGAAAACCTGGACGCCAACTCAAGCCAGAACAAGCCTTAACGCCTGTCCTCTGGGCAGGTATGGATAATCAGTACTTCGGCGCACTGATAATTCCAGACCCTGCACTCAATGCTACATACAATTTGGATGGATCTCATGCAAACACCGCAACAGATATCACTATCAGCGCCGGAAACGAAATAGCCGAGCTCGTGGTACCAAAGCCGCATCTGGAACCGGAGCAAGAAACGACGGAAGTATTTCGACTGTACGTCGGACCAAAAAACGATACTATTCTTAAGGGCATCGAAGCACCGAATGCACCAGAAGACCCGGTCCGACTGTCCAAAATTATCGACTTCGGATTTTTCTGGTTCATCGCATGGGGCATGCTCTGGGTATTCAAAGGGGTACACGGGATCTTCGGAAACTATGGCATCTCGATTATCCTTCTGACGGCTTTAGTGAAGTTAATCTCTTATCCGTTCACGCGCAAAGCGCACAATTCCATGAAGAAGATGCAGAAGCTTCAACCGCAACTGCTGGAACTAAAGGAGAAATTCAGGGACGACCCACAGAAACTCAATCGCTCAACGATGCGCCTCTATAAGGAAAACGGTGTCAACCCGTTAGGCGGTTGTATCCCGTGGCTCCCACAAATCCCGATTTTTTGGGCACTCTTCGCACTCCTCGGAAGTGCTGTCGAGCTACGTGGCGCGCCTTTCTTTCTTTGGATTGATGATCTCTCTGCACCCGATACTTTAATCGAACTGCCTTTCACGATCCCATTGATCGTCACGCAGATCGATGCGATACGCTTGTTGCCCATTATAAACGGGTTGACAACTTGGCTCCAACAGAAATTCGTCGGTAATATGGCACCCACGACGGATAGTACACAAGCGAAATTGATGCAGTTTATGCCGCTCATCTTTATCTTTATCTTCTACAACTGGGCATCCGGGTTTGTGTTGTATTGGTTATGTAACAATGTATTCACGATCGCGCAACAGTACTTACAGAACCGAGGCGCAGCTGACGAAGAGCAAATCGCAGTGGTAGATACCAGAAAACGGAACAACGCCAAACAAAAGTAGAATAGGACTTACGCACGCTCCTTGCTGGCGAGGTTTGTAACCTCGCCAAGGTGCACAATATTTAGGATCCCATGAAAAAATTGCGTAAGTCTTAATAGAACTTATAAACCGACATTATGAGGCAAAGTCTCCAGACCGCCGCCATCCGCCGCCGCCGCGACTTCACTGCCGGAAACCTACATCTTAGGAGGACATGAACCTGTGCAACACTATATTGAAACTGAAGGCGATACAGTGGAGGAAGCAATTGAACAGGCACTCCGTGAGCTTGAAGCAACTCGAGAGCAGGTTACAATCGACATTGTCACTGAACCGACGAAGGGGATTTTGAGCTTCGGCGCGAAATCGGCGAAAATCCGAGCAACTCTCAAACAAGATGTCTCTACTGCACCAGACACAATCCTAAACGAAATTCTCAACCGAATGGGGGTTGACGCAGAAATTGAATCGAACTTTATCGACGGGAGCACGCATCTCAATATCGCCACAGACAGTCCCGCCTTGCTTATCGGAAAATATGGACAGACGCTTGACGCAATTGAACGCCTCCTTAATTGTATCATCAATAAAGCCTCGCTCGTCCAAAGACGCGTTTTTGTTGATACCGAAGGCTACCGGGCACGTCGAGAAGAGCGACTCGTCGAAATGGCGCATCAAATCGCAGAAAAAGTCAAATATACTGACCGGGAGGTTGTCCTCGCACCGATGTCCGCACGCGACCGACGGGTCATTCATGTCGCCTTAAAAGAAGACGATGTTGTGTCTACCTACAGTCAAGGTGAAGGTGAAATGCGACGCATCGTCGTCACAACACAACAGCCTTAATGGGGTGCTAATATCCGATTTTCCTATGTGCCTATCGCGCCAACTTTGGCAGGCTCTTCTTGTAGGAGCGAGCTTTGCTCGCGATGCTCACTGACAACTGAATGTCTCTGTCCGTCTTCTGAGTTCGGTCTAATGAAATGAAATTCCATGATACAATCGCAGCCATCGCAACAGCACGCGGTGAAGCCGGTATCGGCATCGTCCGAATAAGCGGGGCACTCGCACTGACCATCGCCGCTGAAGTGTTCCGATCGCCGCGCGGTGTGTCTCCGACACAACTGTCAACCCATACACTTACTTATGGACACGTCGTGGATGCAAACGCATCCGATGAGATTATTGATGAAGTCCTACTCGGGGTCATGCACGCACCGAGGACTTATACCGGAGAAGACATCGTCGAATTTAACTGCCACGGCGGGACGATACCTCTCACGGCAGTGTTAGACGTGGTGGTGAAGAACGGCGCACGTATCGCAGAACCCGGTGAATTTACAAAACGCGCTTTTCTAAACGGGAGACTTGACCTCGCGCAAGCCGAAGCCGTCGCCGAACTCATCGCCTCAAAAACAGACTTGAGCCGAAAAATCGCTATAGAGGCACTCGCCGGAAAACTCTCTGATACCGTCAACGAGTTGAATGACCGGCTCGCAGCCTTACTCGCAGAAATCGAGGCTTCTATCGACTTCCCAGAGGAAGACTTGGATTTCATGAAAGTGGAGACGCAACTCCAAACGGCACGCGCAGTTCAGAACGATTTAACTATATTGCTTGAGACCGCCACCGAGGGCAGACTTATTACCCAAGGTGTTAACGTCGCGATACTTGGTAAACCGAACGTCGGAAAATCGAGTCTGCTCAATGCACTTGTTGGAATGACACGCGCAATTGTCACCGATATACCCGGCACAACGCGCGATACAATTGAGGAGATGATTAACATCGGCGGTATCCCGTTGAAACTCATTGATACTGCTGGGATTCGACACACAGATGAAATTATAGAACAACAAGGCGTTGAACGGAGCAAAGCGGTACTGGATAGGGCAGAATTGCTATTGCTGATGTTCGATGCATCGCAACCGCTCAATGATGCCGATCTGGAGCTCTTAAAGACAGCACAGTCATCCAAGGCAATTCTTATTCTGAACAAGATGGAT
>JAKZUG010000028.1:0-5170 GCA_047516705.1 Candidatus Poribacteria bacterium
CTACGAAGGAGAATGCAAAATGGGTATCACCGATGCAGAAAAAAAGCAATTGGACGAGCAGGGATGCATCGTTATTCCAGATGTGCTCTCCGACGAGGAAATTGAGGTTTACAGAGCCGATATACTCCGCTTGGCAAAGGAAGAGAAGCAGAGCGGGTTGGCGCGTCAACATTCCGACGGACATGGTCAACACGTCCGTTGGTTAGTCAACAAAGGCGAGATGTACGAGCAACTCGTCGCCCGACCAAAGGTGATGCCGTTCTTTGAACACCTCCTCGGTCCCGATTACACACTCAGCACGCTCACCTCAAACATCATTGATCCCGGTGCACCGGATGGTGGCTACCATGTTGATAGTGTGTTAGGCGGGATGCCAGAACCACTCCCCAGTTTCCCGTTGGTTGCCAATAGCCTCTGGCTACTCGATGATTTCACACCGGAAAACGGCGGCACACGCCATGTCCCCGGCATCCATCTCCAGCGAATCAAACCGCCTCCCGGCACTACTCACCATCCAGATGAGGTTCGACTCTCCGCACCGAAAGGTTCCGTATTCCTGTTCAACGGTGCGATTTGGCATTCCGCAGGTGCCAATAATACTGATCGGCAACGCATCGCGTTGATCTGTTTCTGTTGTCGTTCTTTCGTCAAACCGATGTTCGACTTCGTGCATCATATCAAACCAGAGGTCGTCGAACGCGCCACCCCAACCATGCGCCGCATCTACGGGTTCGATTCCCAACCCCAACCGCCAGACCAACCCGCGCGGTAATTGCATTCTACTGACTTAGAAATCTCATTATGAATTTGAAGAAAACAACCCTTCAGTGGCAAAAATGTATCAAGAACTTCCTCTGGTGTCAACTCAACTCAAGACTCTTAAACGATAGCCGTCTTGAGATTTGTCTCGGTGTCGAAAGTATCAAGACCAGCGGTGTCTACATCATCTGGACAGGAATTGATAAACGCACAATACTTAAAGTCGGAAGCGGAATTATCAAAGATAGATTCGAGGCGTACCTCAGAGACCCTGAAGTTCAAACCTATAAATCTACACGATTATATGTCACGTGGGCTTCTACCGTATCTGCCTACAAACCGGAAGATACGCAAAAAGGCATAGAGAAATTCCTTGGTATGATACTTAACCCGCAATTAAAGGAACGCTTACCTGATGTTGACCCTATAGCTGTTAATCTGCCGCTGTGGGATGAACCAGTACCTCCGCTTTGAGAGGCGGGAATAAGGAATATCGGTGATGTGACAATATAACCGCGACTTAGGCAATTACTGGTGAAATTTCCTAACCTTCATCAAATCGGTGTTTGACTTCGGGTACCACCTCAAACCGGAGGTCGTTGAACGCGCCACACCAACCATGCGCCGCATCTACGGGTTCGATTCCCAACCCCAGCCGCCGGATCAACCTACGCGGTAAAATAAGGCAAGACTTAAGTGAACAGCAACTTTTTGTTAGGTAATGCTACAATGTTACACCGCATTCTCTTTCAGACAGTATCCATTATCTAAAAGGAGATTTCAATGAATAGAGTTCAGAGAAACATTCTGCAGCATGTTAAAAATTGTGATCCATCCATCGAAACCACATCAGCAAGTCACCTACAAGCAGTAGGAAGAGAATCAGGATGCCTTGGCAGAAAATTAGCAGAAGTAATCTATGAACTGATGGAGCAGTGCTATATCTATGAAATCATGGATTATGACGAAGGCATCTACTTTGGACAGAAAAGTGACATCCCTGCAGGTTTTATCCGCAAAACTACAGAATCGGGAGGTATGTACTATGCTCCACCTGAAGTAGAAGTATTAGGAAGCGGCAGAGCCAGATCTCCAATAAGCTTTTTGCCTCGCAGGAAGGGAAACGACTAATCAAGAGCGTTAAGTTCTCTTGTGCCCCAAATTTCCTGATTGATGCCCTTGAACTTTGACCTCTAGGACAAGACCACACGCTTGGACTCAGAAAACCAAAAACGAAATAAGTTTGATTCAAACAGCAAAATGATTTGACTTCTGCTATGGCAGACGGTATAATTAATCGTAATTAACTTTACATATAAAAAGGTAATTACCAAGCTGTTTATCATAATTCATCAGAAAATCTACCGGATCTTTAGCCATCATCACATCCCTGCCAATATAGTAGACACGTCCGGTCAGAATATCCGCAACTATCCATAAAAATATACGGAAAAACTATGCCAAACAAGGAAGACCTCATCACCACAGCATTTGTAAACAAACTCCGTCCTATGCGCCACAAATGGACACTCAATCAACATCCATCAAAACTTTCATCGAAAATGATAGGGAACCCGATGTTATTGTCACTGAACCAAAGCGGAATCCAATCGCTATCGAAGACAAGGTTGACAATGAACACAGTGCAGATATCAGCGGTGAAAGACAACTTAAGGACTTCTATCTCGGGAAAAAGCTTAGGACAATAGGTCACAAAATCCACACCGGTATTGCTGTTCGGTTTCCATACAGGTTTAGAGAAATAAATCAGGCTGAACTTGATGAAAAGATGCTAAAAGCAGATGATATCACATATTGCCTACTCAGCATAGATGAACCACATCGTTTCCCTAAAGAGGGATGGTTAATCGGCAGCGTAGCGGATATCGCTACTGCTATCCGCGTTGGTGCAACACCTATCTCTAAAATTGAGGAGGCGGTTCAAACATTGAAAGACGGTGTCAACCATGCCGCAGCACGAGCTGAACAGACATTCCAAGAACGACCCGACCTCGGCAAAAGGATAGCCGAAATTCTCGTTCAAGAACCCGGTGAGCAAACCATACAGATCGCAATGCTTATCATTGGAAATGCCTTTGTGTTCCAGAGCCTGCTCGCGCATAAACCTGGCATGGAAAACGTGCCAAGCCTAAGTGAAATCACCGAAGAATATAGAAAACTTTCCATTTCCGAGGTCTTAGAAGCATGGGAACAGATTCAAAATATTAACTATACACCCATTTTTGGTGTGGCAGACAGACTTGTGCGTGTTCTCCACGGCGATGACCAGTTGGCTGGTGATGTGTTGCGTATTTTGCGCAAAACTACGCTTACTTTAGAAAGGATGGGACTTTCTCAAGAGCATGAATTAGCGGGTATTGCCTTCCAAGAATTCATTGCTGAGCGAAAAATCATCAAGGCGAATTATACCCGTCCTGAATCTTCCACCCTCCTCTGTGCGCTTGTCTTACCCGTATGCGAAACGAACGCGAAAAACCTAAAAGTTGCGGACTTCGCCTGTGGTACTGGGACACTCCTTAACGGTATGTACCAACGTATCCTCGCCTTGCACGAACAAGCTGGCGGAAAAGGAGTGGATATCCATAAGCACATGGTAGAAAACAATCTTCTCGGCTGTGACATTCTGCCCAATGCTACGCACCTCACCGTTTCTATCATTGCTGGCACTTACCCAGATATCCGCATTGGGGATACGCGCATCCGGACGATGAAATACGGCGCACCGCATGGAGATGGTCGTTATGCTATTGGTGCACTCGACCTACTTAAAAATCCCCAAGAAATCATCCCGCTCAATTTAGAAGAGACTGAAGCTATTACTGGATATGGAAATCGTACTGATACTCTTCAAAAGCATTTCAGACACAATGAATTTGATTTTGTGGTGCAAAATCCACCTTTTACCCGGATAGGCGCTGATAATAACTCGGATGTGCCAAAACAAATTTTTGCTGATAAAGCAGTCGCGGCGGCAATGCGTAAATCCCTTAAAATACAGAAAAGCAAAATTGGCCACGGACAAGCAGGACTCGGTTCTTACTTCGTTGATCTCGCCGATAAGATGCTGAAGCGTAATGGCAGAATAGGGATTGTGCTCCCGATAAACGCTAGTGCAGGCACAAGCTGGCGCAAGGTACGAAACCTTTGGGCACAAGAATATCACGATGTGGTCGTCGTCACTATCGCTGATTCTGATATTGAAAACTGTTCTTTTTCTGCAGATACAAGCATAGCAGAATGTCTTATCATCGCTACAAAGGGAAAATCGGCAAATACAGGGCGTGGACTTTTCGTCTGTCTACATCGACGTCCTAATAGTCAATTGGAAGCACTTGAGGTTGCAAAACAGATCCATCAACTCAATGAGATTCATCAACTCGAAGACGGCACTATCGGAGGAAATTCTGTCAAGGTAGGTGACGAAATTGTGGGGCACGCAATAGATGCCCCGCTCATACAAGTTAACGATACCTGGCCCGCGACCCGTGTCAAAGACATGGTTATAGTCCAATCCGCTCATCAACTCGCAAACGGTCGGCTGTGGCTTCCACGGCAAGAAAAACCACTTGAATTTCCAATATGTTCGCTATCAAGAATTGCCACAATTGGAAAAAGAATCATGGATATAAAAGACGAGGCAGGGCAGAAAGTCTTCAATGTTGAAAAAAGAACACTTGAAACAGCGGACTATCCATGCCTTTGGCATGTCAAGTCCGAGGCACAAAGGGCAATGGTAGTTACCCCTGATGCCCACGCGCTACCCCGTCCTAATTCCACTGGCAAGATTGCAGAAATAAATACATGGAATAGCAGGTGTCACTATAACAGTTTCCTGCAGTTTAACGCCAATTCCCTTGGAGTGATGTTTACCGAACACAATGCTATTGGCGTAAACTCAATTCCGAACATTGCTTTTCCAAATAAAAATTACGATTACGTGTGGACACTATGGGGTAATTCAACACTAGGGTTACTGTGTCACTGGATGCATAGTGCTAAACAACAGCAAGGGCGTGGGATAATTAGAAAAGAGTCCTTAGGTTTCTTACCTACCTTAGATATTCGCCAACTTGCTCCATCCCAACTGGCAATCGCGCAGATTATCTTTGACGAATTAAGACACCAGCGAATGCTGCCCTTCAACGAAATGGTGGAGGATCCAGTGAGACAGGAATTGGATCGGCGATTGGTATCGGATGTGCTCGGTTTCGATGAAAAAACACATCCGGAGATTCATGAGGGCTTGGCACTGCTCCGTGCGAAGTTATGTGCTGAACCTAGCATCCACGGCGACAAAAAGTCAAAATGTGATTTGAAAGCAGAAGAACGAAAACTCCGACTTCTGGACGAAGATATAAAAGCTGAGCAAAGTGAACTGCTTTTGTAGCGG
>JAKZUG010000029.1:0-3280 GCA_047516705.1 Candidatus Poribacteria bacterium
GAGTGGTACGAATACAATTGAGAACGGTCAGACCCTCTGTTATGAACATAATTTGCGCAAGCGTAATTATTCTCAGACCGAGGCAGGCAAAAGGTATTTTATCAGAATGTACGAGACAGCATTGGAAAATCAGGACGAAAAGATAATAGCATTTTGCCAAGCCGTTTTTGATATTTATGATGAACATGGTGTTAACGGGCATATTGAGCGCCCTGACACATAGGATTGACTGGGTAAGACTATGACTGAACCTATCAAAGCAGCACCGATAGCAAGGACTGTATAGGAAGGAATAATTAGCTCAATGAAAATAGCAAATGCCCCCTGCTCCTGGGGCGTGCTTGAGTTTGAGTTGGACGGTGAAGCACCCGGCTATACACAAGTGTTGGACGAAATGCACGCCATCGGTTACATCGGCACCGAATTGGGGGATTGGGGTTTTATGCCGACGAATGCCGGACAGCTCCGCGACGAACTTGCTAAGCGAGAATTAACGCTGTTAGGTGCGTTCGTAGCGGTCGCACTCGCAGATGCAGAAACGCATGCAGCAGGAGAAGCAGCAGCACTGCGTCACGCCCGTTTATTAGCGGATGTCGGCGGAAAAACGCCGTTCATCGTGCTTTCAGATGACAATGCCACCACAGAACTGCGTACCCGCTATGCCGGTCGTGTCCGTCCTGAACACGGATTGACACCCGCACAGTGGGATATTTTTGTACAGGGTGTGCACCGTATCGCCCAATCGGTACGAGACGAGACGGGACTGCGCACCGTTTTTCATCCACATTGTGCAGGGTATATAGAGACAGCGGCGGAAGTGGACACGTTGATGGCGCGCACCGATCCGAACCTCATCGGATTGTGTTTCGATACGGGACATTACCGATTCGGTGGCGGTGATCCGCTTGAAGCATTTGCTCGTCATGCTGACCGGATCTGGCATGTCCATTTCAAGGATTGTCATCCGGACATCGCTGCCCGTTCTCGGAAAAATGAGTGGGATTACTTCGCCTCTGTCGGCAACGGTGTTTTTTGCGAATTAGGCAACGGTGATGTCGATTTTCCGACGTTCCTTGCAGAATTGCGAAATCAGAACTATGATGGTTGGATTATCGTGGAGCAGGATGTCTTACCGGGGATGGGGAGTCCCTACGAGAGCGCGGAGCGGAATTTGCGGTACCTGAATTCGATTCTATAGCGACAAAAATCGAAATTGGCGGCCAGCATGGAAGTTAGGAGAACTATGAATAAAAACTCAAAAATCGGTGTCGGTGTTGTCGGTGCAGGACGTATCGGTAAACTTCACATTGAACACCTCGCACAGAGTATACCAGAAGCCGAGCTGATCACGATTTGCAGTTTGAACCCTCTCGGTGCCGAATCCCTCGCCGAACAGTTTAATGTACCCAAAGTGACAACCGATTACAACACCCTCTTGGCGGATCCGCAGATTGATGCTGTGCTTGTTACCTCCTCAACGAATACACATGTCGAAATCAGCCAAGCTGCTGCGAAGGCGGGGAAACACATCTTTTGCGAGAAACCGATCGCTTTCGATCTGAAACAGATTGACGAAACCTTGACGATTGTGGAAAAGGCAGGCGTGAAGTTTCAGGTCGGTTTTAATCGTAGGTTTGATGCGAGTTTTAAGCGTGTACGCGAAGCAGTCGCCTCTGGCGAGATTGGGGAGCCGCACATCATGCGTATTACGAGCCGAGATCCGGCACCGCCACCGATCGAATACGTCAAAGTCTCCGGTGGGATTTTTCTTGACATGACGATCCACGATTTCGATATGGCGCGTTATCTGATTGGGGACGAAGTGGTTGAGATCTACGCGGCAGGCGGGGTACGCGTTGATCCGCAGATCGGTGAGGCAGGCGATATTGACACGACGGTTATCACCTTACGATTTCAGAATGGGGTTATCGGAACGATAGATAACAGTAGAGAGGCTGTCTACGGCTACGACCAGCGGGTTGAGGTTTTCGGCACAAAGGGGATGGTTACAGCGGCGAATCCACTGACGGATACTGTTACCTTTAGCGGTAGCGAGGGGAGTCGTGCCGCATCGCCTCCGTACTTTTTTCTGGAACGCTATCAGTCGGCATTTCTCGCGGAATTGCAAGCGTTCTTTGCGTGCATTCAGGATGACACACTACCACCAGTTACAGGTGCGGATGGTCGCGCACCTGTCGTGATGGGTTTCGCAGCGTTGAAATCGCTTCGCGAAAATCGTCCCGTTCTTTTGTCAGAAATTTTATAGCAAGGATCTAAAGGGTTCGCTATTCACCACCGATCTCACCGACTTCGATTTCAATCTCGTCTCGATTCCTGACACGCTCCACGAGGCCGTCGCGGATGTCCACAATCCTGTCAGAGACATCAAGCATTTTCAGGTCGTGTGTCGCCGAAATCACAGTAACGCCTTGTTCTACATTCAAATGTTTAATGAGGTTGATGATCTCGCGTCCAGTAATTGTATCGAGGTTTGCTGTCGGTTCATCGGCGAGGATAATGCTCGGATCATTCGCAAGTGCTCTGGCGATAGCGACGCGTTGACGCTGACCGCCTGATAATTCATCGGGCAAGTGGTACATCCTGTCCCCTAAACCTACCATATTCAGCAACTTTTCTGCTTTTTCATTACGTTCTTTCTCAGGAATCCCGGCGAAAATCATTGGCAGCGTTACGTTTCCGTGCGCGCTCCGCACGTGCAGCAAGTTGTAACTCTGAAAAATGTAGCCTACGCGGTGGCACCGAAACGCCGCAATCTGCCTTTGTGAAAGTTGGGACATATTTTGCCCATCGATGTAGACCTGTCCCTCTGTCGGTCGGTCAAGTGCACCGATCATGTTAAAAAGCGTGGATTTACCGGAACCGGAGGGACCCATGAGCGAGATATACTCTCCGCGTTCAATCTCAATATTGATGCCATCCAAAGCACGAAGAATATTTGAACCCATACGGTACTCTTTGACAACATCTTCAGTTTTCACAACGATATCAGCCATAATTTCCTCCGTGCCTATACCTCGGTACGCATCGCTTCAGCAGGTGGGAGCTTCGCAGCACGCCACGCAGGGAACGATGAACCGATGACTGCCAAAATCATACCGAGTACACATCCAAGCAGAATGACGACTATCACACCAAGCTGCATCGGCCCGTTTTCAGGCTGCGCTGGTAATAGCGGGAAATAGAAGAATAAGTCTAATCCATAGTCTTTAAGTCCTAAAAGTACTGCACCTAATGTTCCGAGGAGTGCACCGATAAGTGC
>JAKZUG010000030.1:0-6662 GCA_047516705.1 Candidatus Poribacteria bacterium
GATGAAAGGGCCACCAGAAGAAACGCGCCCGCATAAACATCAGAAGCGTCGAAAAGAGCAAGCCAAAAGCAATACCGCCAGTGGCATAAAAATTCGGCTCGGTAGGGTAATAGAGCCAACGTTGGAGCCCGTTGAAGACGCGTCCACCGAAACCTGTTGACCAACTACTGCTGCCGCTCATGTTCAAGGCACCGTAGGTGTAGAAAAGGTAGAGGATAACACCGAATACCATCACGGCGGCGAACGCTGAAACCCCTAAGAGCGCGAAGAACAATCGCCTCGTTGATATTCCTGAACGCTCCGAGAGTTTGAAGCCTTCTAGCTGGTGCGGCATCGGATTGCTCGTATAACTCCGATTGAACCAACGGTAGAGTGTCAAGGCAACCAAGTTATTCGTGCCTAACGCCCGCGTGCCGAAACCGTCAACAAGGATATGGTGGTTCGGCATGTTCTCCATGGCATGCACAGGAAACCCTTGCTCCGCACGCATCCGTGTTAGTACCAAGACGATGATGAAATAAATTGCGAAAAAGAGCGGAATCAGCCAGAGGGACATGCCGATACGCTTGGAGAAGATAAAGAGCAGCGCGAGTCCGCCAACGATACCCCACAGTGCAAATCTATACGGAATCGGTTCGTCGGCATCTTCACCTGTGCGGTGACGTGCGATGCGGAATACGCCGCGAAAGTGGCGCAGATTCAGCACCAATACGGAAATAAAAATCCCGATCGCAGCACCGAAACATTGTCTGTCAATGTACGGGAATCCGGGTAGGCTGGACAGTCCGACGGCACTCGCAAATACCAACTGTGCTTTGTAAAAAAAGAAGAAAAACCAACTGGAGAACGAAAGATCGAGCGGCATCAACAGTCCAAGCCCGATGACAAATGGGTAGTAAGACATGCTGATACCGCCGATGGCGTTCCACGGTTTTTCTGTGAATAAATGTCCAAACCCTTGCCAACCACCGATCCGCTTAATCGGTAAGGTAGGGAGCGTCGGATACAGAAAACTGAAGCCGTTGAGGATCGCAATGGATGCGGCAATCCCGAAACCGAGCCATGTGATACGGTGCGAAAACAACGATTTTGTGTTATGCGTGACATGAAACGCAATCTGTGTTATTGGATAGGCGAGCCGTTCGCGTTCTACCCACTGCTTCCGCAAAATGACGTTGATACACAACATCACGAGGACAAGTACTGTCATGAACCCTGCCCAAGATAGGATTGGCACTATCCACGCGCTGAGGATGTCCAATGTAGAGAGGTTGGTTTCACCGATATAGTAGCCTGCCAAGACCTTGGGATCGTCTACGAGCAGCCATTTGGGGAGATAATCCCAGAAAAGCTGCTTCCATTCGTTTTCAGGGGTCGCGAACCAAAAGGCGTGTCCGACGGTTGTGACGAGAATCGTCATCAGGGTAATAGAGGGGAAGGCACACGCCGTGCTGAGCAGGATGTATATTGTAAGGAGTTCCGCATCGGTGAATAGACGGCGGCGAACAGCGAGGTTGAGGAGCGTGAAAGCGAAGACGACAAAGACGACGTTGTAAAATGGTACCGCATACGTATTCAGGGCGTAACCGACAAGTCCGACTTCGCCCGCGATGATCCAATAGAAATTAAATGGAATCAGGACGAGCGTAATGGCGATAGACTTCCATGTGACACCGTACGATCTTAGACGTTCATCTTCTTTCATGGGCACCTTGGGTCCCGTTCAAAATTTGGCTCGGCGCGGTTGAAAACCGCGCCTACATTTCCGAAATTTGACAATCACGGCTGAATGGAGCCAGCATAGAGGTCATTCAGAGCATCTTCGGGAAGCGGTTCTGGACTGCTCTTCGCAAACTCAAGAGCCTCTTCAAGTTCGTTTGCAAGCTCCGTTTCAAGTGTGGAGAGTTCCTCTTCACTCACACCCACTTCTTCGGTGAGGACTTGGACAAGCCTGCGGATGGGATCGCGTTGGCGTTCCTGCTCTTGAACTTCTTCGCGGTCGCGGTAGGAGGTTCCCGGATCACCGATGTGATGTCCTCGGAACCTGTAGGTATCGCAGTTGAGGAGCGTCGGTCCGCCACCGTCGCGTGCGCGCGCGACGGCTTCATCTGCCGCAGCGTAAACCTTGAGCACGTCATTTCCATCAACGGTAACACCCGGTATACCGTAAGATGGTGCACGAACGGCAATATCCTCTATCCGTTGATGCTCGCGTTGTGGCGTTCCCATACCGAATCGGTTATTTTCACAGACGAAAACGACAGGGAGTTCCCACACGGCAGCGAGATTAAGCGTCTCATGGAATATGCCTTGGTTCGTCGCACCGTCGCCGAAGAAAGACACGGCGACCTGCTGCGTGCCGCGGAGTTTGGCAGAAAGTGCAGCACCCGCCGCGAGTGGAATCCCCGCACCGACAACGCCGTTGGCACCCAGAATCCCTGTCTCCTTATCAGCGATGTGCATTGAACCGCCCTTACCTTTACAATAACCGGTGGTGCGAGCGAATAACTCCGCCATCATCCGGTCGCGTTTGCCACCTTTGGCGATCAGGTGCCCGTGACCACGATGTGTGCTTGTGATGTAATCATCATTTTGCAAGTGGACGCAAACGCCTACGGCTGTGGCTTCCTCACCAATATAGAGATGCAGGAAACCGGGGAGTTGACCGCTCTGGTAAAGTGTTCCAGCAGCTTCCTCAAATTGGCGGATTTCTATCATTTTGCGATACATGTAAAGCATCTGATCTTTACTCGGTTTTGACATAATTCCTTTCCTATTTTCTATCTTGATATAAACGTTCGGGACGTTTTACCAGTTTTATAACTATTCAGTTCAAGTACTGTGTAACCTCGGATGGCGAGATACACTCCGGCGAATCATTCGTAGGACGGTTGATAAACCGTGATACTGGATATGCCTCTATCTCTTCATCGGAGTAGGGAATGAGGAGCGGTTGAAGTGCGTCCGCGGACTTTGCTTCTGATGAAAGCCACTCCCCATAAGCGTCTTGTGGCAGAATCACAGGCATTCTGTGGTGAATTCCCTCCAGTACAGTGTTCGGTGGACATGTAATGATAGTGCAGGAACGGAGCGGTTTATCCATCCCTTCCATTTGCCATGTTTCCCATAACCCCGCCAGCGCGAACGGTTTTTGCGATTTGAGACGGATGTAGACCGGTTGTTTGAGCCTGTCGCCGGGTACCTGTTTCCATTCGTAGTAACCGTCTGCCAAGATGAGGCATCGTCTATGCTTGTAAGCATTTCGGAAGGAAGGTTTCTCCGCGAGGGTTTCCGAACGGGCATTGATCATCCGGTTTCCGATCTTCGGATCTTTCGCCCAAGACGGAATGAGTCCCCAGTGAAAGAACTCTACCTGTCCCATTTCTGGATGTATCTCCGTATCAGTCGGTGTATTCGCGATAACAGCCACATCTTGTGTCGGTGAGATGTTGTAGCGCGGAGACAAGTTCATCGGCATCGCAAAATCGAGGAAGGTTTGGCTCATGGTTTCGGTGTCACTCGCAAGGGTAAATCGTCCACACATTTTGTATCTCCTGAAAAAGATGGGAATTTGTCCTATGCATCCCCTTTCGGTTGTGGTACCAGAATATCATCTCTCCAGCGGAGGCGGAAGGATGGGCGTACGAGTGCTTCTGGCGATTGGAGCGTCAAGCCGCCGTCCGCGGTCAACACGATGCCAGTAACGAAGTCCGCTTCATCGGATGCTAAGAAGAGTGCGGCGTTGGCAATATCTTCAGGTTTGCCGTAGCGTCCAATCGGGTAGCAATCACGTGAGGCTTGTTCTTCCAAAGTATCTTCAGCGAGAGAGGCTTCTCCGCGTTCCCCGACGATCTGTCCAGGGGCGATGGCGTTGGCACGGATACCCTCCCGACCGTAATCAAGTGCAATGCTGCGTGTCAAGGCATTCAAACCGCCTTTTCCAGCACCATAGAGTCCGAATCCGGGATTCGTAATTGTGGCATTAACAGTAGAGATGAAGACCAAAGTACCACCACCGTTGCGAATCATTTCCGGGATACAATACTTTGCCCCGAGCCACGGCCCGCCGAGTGTCACGCCGAGGCTTTCATTCCATTCTTCAAGCGAGAATTCAATCGCTTTTTTGGTGTAAGAGTGCGCCGCGTTATGAACAAGCGTTGTTATTTTTCCGTAGTTTGACAAAGCGGTTTCGACGAGTGTCTGCCAAGTTGACTCATCGGCGACATCACCCATGACTGCGACCGCTTCGCCACCGGCATCTTGAATGCGCTGGACGGTCTCAGCGAGTTTTTCTTCTCGGCGGCGCGTGTTCACAACTACTTTAGCACCCTCGCAAGCAAACTTATAAGCGGTTGCCGCACCAATACCGCCCCAAGCAGCACCAGCGACAATCGCAACTTTTCCTTCCAGTCTCATGATAACCCTTCCTTTGACATTTATAGTGTACGCCTGCGCCAATTAAGGCGGTAAACTCAGAGGCGGAGCAGACGCGTGGACTCGAAACATGTAGAAAAACAACGCCTTAAAATTCACATCTCGATTTTAGTAATTTTGCCACAATTTCCCCAAAATATCCACCGAATTTCGCATCTGCATGATGCTATTGGAATGTTGATTATTCCTTTTCTTCTATATCTTTTGTATCTATAATCTTTATAATATCTGTATCTATATCTTCTATATCTATATCTTCTATATCTATAAAGGGACTTTCAAATTGTAAAATCTTTTCATAATCTGATCTAGCAGCATCCTCTCTACCAAGCATGGTATTTGTCGCGCTCCGACTGAGATAAGCTAGCATGAAATCTGGCTCAAGCCGAATGGCTTCATCATAATCTGCGATAGCAGCTTCGTATTGCTCAAGGTTATCCTCGTTAGGTTCTCCGGCAAGCATAGTAGTTATCATTCCCCGAGTAAAGTAGGCTATCGCGACATCTGGTTTCAGTCGAATGGCTTCATCATAATCTGCGATAGCAGCTTCATATTGCTGAAGTTCAGACTTCATGAGTCCTCGATTGTAGTATGCCTCAGCATAGTCTGGTTTGAGTCGTATCGCTTCGTCATAGTCTGCGATAGCAGCTTCGGTTTCTTCAAATTTATCCTTCGCGAAAGCTCTACCAGTATAAGCCTCAGCGAATTCTGGTTTTTGGCGTATTACTTCATCAAAGTCGCTGATGGCATCCTCAAAATTGGCGAGATTGTTTTGCGCGACAGCCCGATTGTAGTACGCTTCGGTGTCTTCAGGTCTTAAACGTATTGCTTCGTTAGCGGCTTCAATGGCAGCCTCATATTCTTCCATATCTTCTTCATCAAGTTCCTCAAAATCAATTGGCATATCATCAGGGGCTAACAGATTTATAAGACCTAGATCTGCGGACAATGGATCGCCTTCCTCTAATGCTTCCATTGCGACTTCACGCATGTAATGAGCATCGTCATTCATAGGCTCTAAGCGTATCACTTCGTCAAAATCAGCGACGGCAGCTTCATGTTCGCTTATCTCGTCCTTTATAAACCCGCGATTGTAGTATGCTTCAGCGTAATCCGGTCGGAGACGTATTGCTTCGTCAAAATCTGCAAGGGCAGACTCATAGTCCTATAAGTCACCGTGCGCAATCCCTCGGACATTATAGGCTTCTGCCAAATCCGGTTTCAGACGGATAGCGGTATCACAGTCCTCTATAGCGGTGGCTTCATCACCGATCATGCTTCTTGAAAGCCCGCGTTTCGTGTAGGCATTAGCATTCTCCGGATTTAACTTGATGACTTGATTAAAGTTTTCAATAGCCTCATCGTATTCCTCTAACTCAATATTTGAGAGCCCGCGATTATAGTACGCCTCAGCATAATCTGGCTTGAGCTGGATCGCCTTGTTATAATTTGCAATCGCTTCCGTGTAGTTCCCTCGTGAAGCTTTTGAAAGCCCTGTTGTGTTATAGAATTCTGGGGGCTTGTTCGGGCGTTTCTTTCTTTTATTTGGACGTTTCTTAGCCATAACCTAACCCTTCCTTTAAAAAATATAGCGCGAAAGCCTACTGCTATCAATTTTTCAACCATTATACCATATCTTTCGTTTTTATGCTATAATGTTAGTAATCGTAATGAAGGGAGACACTCGTGTGAAATCAGTGATAAAAGAATGGCTTGACAATTGTATCGAAAAACTCAACGCAGGCGAGTTAACTGAGGCTGACCTGCGCGGTGTGACCACCGCCTTGAATTCGGAGAAGCAGCTGCTCCTCTATCTCTATTCCAAATCGACGAACTTACGTTCACCGCTTGGGGCATGGGCATTGTACGATGCAACAGCACTGGATGAACCCGTGCTACCCTCGCAAGATGCACCTTATACGTCCGTGCTTGATGCGGTTCGGGACGGATGGCGGATCGTTCAATTTCCGCGTCCCGAACTCCACAACTTTTCGGATGTCGATAACGCCTACCTTGCTTTTGAGTTCATTTTAGAGAAATATGTCTAAAGGAATTAGAAAATGATTAACGTTGAACCGACGCTAAATGACCTTCAGGTCATGCAGTTTATCCATAACGGCTATATCACCTTAGAGAGCATCATTGATACAGATTTCAATGAGAAATGTGACTCGATGGACGGCGGACATCTCAGCGATTTTGTGCTCACAGATGAATTTCGCCGGAAC
>JAKZUG010000031.1:0-13377 GCA_047516705.1 Candidatus Poribacteria bacterium
AAAGTCTGAACAGGAATAAAAAACACTTCCGCAAAACCTTGAAGTTATTTTTATTCATGAAGTCTCTGAACGTCTCGGAGCAATACTTCTATTCAGGACATATCCGTTCAACTCAAGCTCAAATAATTGGCGAAGGTATTGCTGTGGAGGTTAGTAATCAATTCATAGAAACCACCTGCTGGTTGTAGTATGAGGAAAGAATTGAAGAAGACTGAAAGTTGTTTTGATTTTCATACATTCTGACTTCTTTGAGTTGAGTCGCCTGAATTACGGGCCAACGGGTCTTTCTTTCTTGTGCGCTGCTATCATTTTATGTATCTCGCCAGTTCTGGCAGCTACATCGCGGATGGCGCGTTGCACTTCTCTCTTTACATTCTCGCCATTGTGGTAACGTTCCCATCCCTCTACTGTATCTGGCAACAGGTCTAACAGTTCCTGAGAAAGTTGCCGGTTTTTGTCACCTAATTCCATGTATTTATCCACCCACGCGTCAAACGCTTCGCGAGACTCCTGCGTGCGTGTGGGTAACTTGGAAAGGTCCGGCATCGGGGTGGTGACGTGTGCGTTTGCTTCCTGTGCGACATCACGCGCGCCCTGCACTTCGGTGGTGACTTCCGAGAAGTCCTTCCGGCGTGTGAGGCTCCGCGTGCCAAGTGCCGTCCTCGTGGAAGTGTCCACCTCGCGAGGTATCCCCAACAAGTGCTTCCGCGGTGGGTTTCTCTAACGGTTCTACGGGTTTGTAAACCTTGATCGGTTCTTCGGGGGTGTCTGTATGTAGGAAGTAAACACTCACGACACCACAGACGAGTAAAACCCATACGCCTATAAAAAGGCGGTTGAGAAAAACGGCTTTCAACATTGTCAGATTCTCCTTTTCCGTTTTGCTTTTCGTTAAACATTGCGGACACTACCAAGAACGGTATTATGATAGCATTAACACAAAAAAAGTGTCAAGAAAGAGGACGGTCTCTTGATAGATATCCTCTTCCGCATCAACATTTCGGATTTCATAATGGATGATCGTTTTCAGGAGCCGCTCATATTTCTCTATGAGGGCTACAAGTGCGTCATCATCTCCGTTCTGAATGCGTACCAGTAATATTGATCTGAGAGGTCTGTGAGATTTTCTATCTGTATTCATACAGCAAGACCTTGAAAAAGACAGAAAAGGTCACGGTGATGTAAAAAATGCACTTTTTTTACAGAAATTGTGGGAATTCCTCATTCTACTGCACAAAAAATGTCGGGGTTAGAAACCCCTCCCACAAATGTTGCAGTGGACTTGTATAGGGGGGTCTATCCTTATAGGAAAAGATATATATCAATAGCATTTAATGTGAGTTCAAAGAAAGGTTAAGTTTAAATCACGCCCTAAAGATTCTTTAAAGACAGGACTTACGCAAATTTAGACGCGATGGTAGATTTTTGCTTTTTAAACCCCCTAAATCCCCCTTATCAGGGGACTTCTGAACGCGCTGCGTAAGTCCTAAAAGACCTAATTTTTGAGGGGAAATCGTGCATAATCAGAAAAAATGGAAACCAAAAGACTCTGATTACGATGTTAGGGTCATTTAGTTTTCAGTTTTTTATCCATATTGGTTGGAACTGTCGCGATTCGGAGATCGCTCCTACAGGGGTATGTTTTGATTTAGGGTTCACTTTTATCGGAGAACTAAATGCCCCTATTACGAAGTTGACGTAGCACCTGTTTTGTGTTATATTTGTTAGCAGGCAATAGATAGAAAGGAAATAAAAAAGAAAAGGGTTTCAATCTATTCTCAGATCAAAACCCTATAGTGGGGAGGTTAGATAACGTTGATGAAATTTCAGGGAAGGGTTGCATTGGTAACCGGCGGGAGCCGAGGGATTGGAAAGGCGACTGCACTTAAACTCGCAGGTGAAGGTGCGACTGTTGCCGTACACTATTCCCGCGCGATTGATAAAGCGGAAGCGGTCTGTGAACAGATTCGCAGCTTAGGACAGGAAGCGATACCTGTGCAAGCCGATATCGCTGACAGAAATGCTGTCAACAGAATGGTCACGACGGTGACAGAAGAACTCGGCGCAATAGAACTGCTGGTGAACAACGCTGGAGATGTGGGGGATATGACGTTTGAAGAACTCACACCTGAACATTGGGATCGGATTATCGCTGTTAATCTGACGGGTCCCTTCAACGTGTTGTGGGCGGTCAAACCGGGGATGATTGAGCGGCAGTTTGGACGTATTGTTAATGTGTCGTCAATTGCTGCATTGGCAGTCCGTCCGAATCAGCTGCCTTACGCGGCGGCGAAAGCCGGGGTTATCTCGCTAACGAAATCGTGCTGTGGTCCGCTTGCACCACACAACATCCGCATCAACTCGGTTGCGCCGGGGGCGATCGCGACAGATATGCTTGGCGAAGTCTCAGCAGAAATGGTCGAGCAACTTCGCTCTACGACACCACTCGGTAGGCTCGGTGAACCGGAAGAGATGGCGAATGTGATTACGTTTCTCTTGAGTGAGGAATCGAGTTATATGACGGGTTCGACTGTTATTGCAAGTGGAGGACGTATCCTTATACCGTAAGCGCAAGCTCAGTCTCGCCAATTTCCAGATCGAAGGCAACAAACGTCTGTTTACCCTCACAGAGAAATGTATCGCTTTGAAAATCGCGGCGGGAATGAACTTCGCGCAGGTCCCACCCATTGACCTGAATATGGCGTATCGGTGCGTCAATAACAAGCGTAAAGTTTGCTGTTGGAAACTGAGTGGAAACATTAATCTGCCGCTGTTCTTCCATCACTGTAATGTCAGTGAGTTCACGTGCCATCCAATAATGACCGATTTCTGAGGTTTTCATCCAGAGCGTTTTCGTGCCATCCGGATCATAATCGTCGAGTCTCGCCTTAACAGTCTTCAATATGTCAAACCCACATTTTTCACCGTTGAAATAGAATCCAGGCCAATGTCCCACGAGGACACACGGAAGCTCTTTTTCGAGAATGGGTGGTAAGCGACCACCTTGTAAGTCTTCCGTGATAAACCGATCAGCATCCCCTAAATCGTAGCCTGTCCATCCGCCGAACCAGTCGCCAGCACATGAAACAATACTGGCAATCGCGATGCCGTTCTCCTTTTCGGCATACCAGATAGGCACATCAGGAAGTTCATCATGTTTGAGCCAGAGGAAATAGAAAGGACGTGGGTTGTTATTGACATGTTGAGAGGCAGTTAGCACGGCTTTCGCATACGCCGCCTCCTGACGTTTTCCGAAGGCACCCGGACTGGTCACGCCTTCGCACGGAATGCCGACATTATCGAGCATTTCCATCGCTGTGATGATATAGTCTGTAAGTCTATTATCAACAGGTGGATCCACCCATTCTACCTGTTCCCACTCTTCAGTGAGCGTGAATGTGTCCAGATCAACGACAGCAGTGTGGGTAAGCATCTCCGGTGTCAAATCGAAACTGGGCCAAATAAGTTCTCGGTAGACTCGCAGCCATGCCTGATACTCCAGTGTCGGAAAATCGGGAAATCCCTCATCAACGCGTCCCATTCCGGCGGGGAAGGGAATAAGGCTGAATTTGCCCTTCACGCCGTTCTCCCAACACCACTCTGCCCATTCTGCTGCAAAATCTGCAGGGATTGTTGGTGGTATTTTTTTTAACTGAGCGGCGTTACCTTCCCAGCGATCAGGTGGAACACCGGGCTGATGCCTTGCTTTCCATGCGTGTCGTTGCTGTATCCAATAGTAGGTGAGGTTGATTACCGGACAGGAATCATCAACAATAAGGGATAGAGGGGTTCTTAACAGCGGGTTGCAAACAGTGATGTTCATAATTATGTGTACCTATAAGGATGGCATGGTAGTGTGTCTTTAAAAGCACCTGCTAAGGCTAAATCTCCTGGAGACAGCGTCTGATGTAAGGCACATCATCCACCCACAAACCGTCAACACCACCGGATTTCTGTGGCGAGACCGCCCAAGCGACATCCTTTGCTGTCTGAATAAAACCGGCTTCTACAACAATACCGTTTTCACGAAGTTGCTTGACTTGGCGGGTAACAGCGTTCGTGAAAGCGTTATAGAGTCCGAAGTGATTAATCCCGCTCCACCCAAAGATAATTCGGTTTGCATTTATGGTGGTGGCAGCCTTGAGGAAATTCGCCATCGGGTTGATGAGAATCGCGCTTGTCTGGAGTCTCGGTTCTAAACGTTTGGCATCAACAAGTAGATGCTTCCGAAGGTAAAAAGTGAGAATGCTGGTGAGGTGGACGACCTCGAAGTGACGCACCCGTTCTACGATGATAGGGATCACTTCAGGTACGTCTGTCTTCGGCTCAATGAAGCAGGGCATCTGATTCTCCCGTGCAAATCGGAGAGCATCATCAAGGTGTGCAACCGGTTCATCAGAGGTTCCCATTGTCAGTTGTTGGACTTCTTTCCAAGTGAGTTTACTGAGGGGTATTGCACATCCGGTGGCTTTCCGAATATTGTATCCGTTGAAATCGATATGGATCAACACGGGTTGCTTGTCTTGGGTAAGACAGACATCAAATTCATATCCATCGGCACCATCTGCCAATGCCTGCTTAAAGGAAGCGACAGTGTTTTCGGGTGCGCGCCCCATACCGCCACGATGTGCCAAGAGTTGAATTTTCATAACACATTACTCAATTGCTTAAACCGTCAATTTCTGGAGGATATTTCCTCAGTGCCCGTAATGCCATTCTCATATTTACCTGTTCAAGACGGTTCATATTTAATGCCTCAACTGTTGCTCTGCCAATTCGCGTTCGCCCAACGATAGATAGAAAGTTTTCGCTCCACGTAAAGTGGCGGTGCCATTTTTTCAGGCGCGGGTTAAAGATGCGATTTCTGTATCCCACAGTGATTGCAGCCGATTGCAAACTATTATGTGTGGGCGGATATGTAAATATTTTTTCAAAAGGCTCTATACACATGTCGCCCCGCTAGGTCTAAAGAAGGGGACTTGGCGAGTTTCTATAAACATTCCGCCCCGCTGGGGCTGGATACATGCTGATGAAAACAATGCGATTTATAGCGGGTGACTTAGAAGATCCTAATACCAAAAACTTTACATACCCTGTGGGGTAGAGCAAGTGCCGCCATAATTTAATCCTTCTTATGCCACACCCGCTCGAAGTTATCCTGTGGGGCAAAACCTAAGATACGCTTCGTCTTGATATTTGAGAACTGCTGATGCGGTAAATCTGCGAAGATGTTAAAAATCTCACAGCGTGAGGGGAGTTCTGCCAGATCAATCTCCAATCCGAGTCGGAATGCTTCACCCGCGTCTCGCCAGCTGACGGAAAACGGGTTGAGATCGGTGCCTTCTGCAGTGTCCTCGTGTTCCCGGAAACTGAGGAACAGGTAGCAGAGGACATAGATGTCATAATGCTCGGTGAAGACCTTACAAATTTCCTGTCCTAATCCTTTCGTCAACGGATAGAGTCCGGTGCTTGTGTGGGGTGGGACATCTGGGTTAATCTCATAGTCGTAAGTGGTATAATCATCACCTTGAATGGTGAAATGCGGTCCCGTGTTGATGACACGACGGATCCCGTGTTCGACAGCAGCACGCATCGTGTTATAACAGCCACGCGTGCTGACATCAAAAGCCAACTGTCTGTCCTGCCGGAGCACGGAGCAGTTGAGGATTGCGTCCATTCCCTCAGCAGCGCGCATGACCTGATCCAACGAACCGACATCAATGTGCATTGATTCATGCTTCGTCTCAATGTCATTGATGTCCGTAACACGCAAAGTATAGTAAGGCCCCAACGCTTTGACAACATGCGGTCCAAGATAACCGTTACCACCTAAAATGAGAACTTTCATGGTTATGCCTCCTTTGCCTGTGATGGCGCGAATTGCGGCTCAAACTTCAGATGTCCCTTGGCTTTCCCAATCAAGAAACGGGAACCCTGAAACTCTGACTGGATATGAAAGATTCGCCACGGCGATGAAGACTCAAGTGCGCCTTGGAAAGCAGCGACAGCGTCGTTCATCTCAAGCCACATTGAATCGTATTCGGCGGTTGCCGCGGCATCAGCAGTGATGAGATTACCGAGGCGGAGGCATGTCACGTTGATTTTACCTTCGCGGCCGAATTCCCTACACGTGAACTCACCGAGATACTTTGAAAGCACAAAACTATCGACTGACGGACGCGGTCGCCAACTCTCTGTGACTGTCCAGTCTTCACCGTGTTGCTCGAAGAGACGGAGCGTGCTTGCATAAATGGCGTGCTTCACGCCTTCCGCCGACGCTGCCATCAGCAGGTTATAGGTGCAGCGCGTCTGGTAGTCGATCGCGTAATTGTCCGGTTGATCGGCTTCAGCGAGGAGATTGGGAGGGACTTCGGCAATGTGGATAATGGCATCTATACCGCGGACGAGCTCGTTGGTTGACTCGTCGTGTCCAAGTTCGCTTTGCACGAATGTTCCCTCAACATTCTCAACTGGATATAACTCTGTTAAGCGGAGCGTATGTTCTTCCGCCAATGCTCCTGCTACGTTGCGCGCCAGTTCGGAACCAGCAGAAGTAATCAAGATATTCATAAATTTTTAATTATCGGGTTTTTACGCCGATTTTTCCGTTGTCAAAATCGGGTTTCCGACGAGGACATGCAACATCGGGATGATTAAGGTTTAAAGAACTATGGGTGCAAAAAAAATGATCCGTGAGCTGTTCCTATCTTTTTATAGTAAAGCCCGAAAATACATTGACATTTTAGGGAACAAGAGTCCACGCTTCTTCGCTAGCGCAGTTTGTAACCCGCATTTTTCGGTATGCAAGAAAACTATATAAACTTTAACTTGACTTAAACTAATATATATTATATAATATATTTAAAGGATCGACAATTAACTGAAAATGGGGCTCTGCTTTCAATCTTTCAATGACTCGTTGCACGCCGAAAATCGAAACTGGACGGAAAACACCTTACGAAAAAATTACAAAATTACGTCACATTCCCACGCACCACCTGGTAACTGCCCGTCACTGTGACGTTTAAAACCAGAACGTCACATATTTCGCAAACAGAAGGACACTTTCAACATGCTTGAGAAAAAATTATAGTAAAACCCAAAAATAAGTTGACATTTTAGGGAATAATGGTCCTCTCCGCCTCGCTGGCTAGGTTTTGCGGCGTACGCGCCCAAATGCGATCTGCATTCCTAACCTCGCCAACTATGATGTGTATAGGTAATTATGGGCTTTACTATAATTGTCAGGTTTTTGTTCTGGTTTTCTGTCAAAATCGGGTTTCCCACGAGGGCATGCAACATCGAGGTGATTAAAGGTTTAAAGAACTGTGGAGACCAGATAAAAACCGATTTTTGACCTATTTCTACAAAGCATCTCGAATTTTTGCTGCAACGTTGTTGATTTCTTCCAGATCACCCTCGCTCGGTCGCCATGGTAACCGTAGTGGATCACCTTCCCACCGCGGAATCAGGTGCAGATGGAAATGGAAAACGGTTTGAAAGCCTGCGGCTTCATTCGACTGAAAGAGGTTAAGCCCATCAGGGTTCAATGCTGTTCGGATCGCGTTTGCGATCAGAATTGCGGCTTGCATAATTTTGCTGCCGACCTCTGCGGGCATATCAAATATATTTCGATAGTGCTGCTTCGGTATTACGAGGATATGCCCCGGGTTTGCAGGGGCAATATCCATGAATGCGAAGACGTGCTCATCTTCATATACTGTGGCTGCCGGAATCTCACCAGCAATAATCGCACAAAAGATACAATCCATTACGTCGTTTCCTTAGACTAAACTTGAAAGATATTTTAGCAAATTTGATGTAGAAAATCAATTGGAAACTTGTCCTAAACAGTAGCATTCAGTTTTCAGTTGCCAGAGGAATAGTTGTCAGTCGTCAGTTATCAGTTGTCAGTACGTGCTAGTTCACGCCCACTAAGAACTTACACGGATAACATGAATGCCCATTATCTGAATCAGGATTTTCAGGATTAAAGGATTTACTGGATTGTACTCCGTCCTTAATTGACAACTATTTTTTATCCAATTACCAATTAGAAAAAAATGTGCTATACTTATTTTATGATGGAATAATAGATGCAACCGTGTTGCTGAAAAAATGTCGAAATGCGAAAGCAAGGAGCCTGAAAATGAAACGGACTTTCACGCCCCTACTCATAGCCCTGTTTGGTATCTTTGCCAGTCTTCTCCTCTTCTCAGGTTGCGCCAGCAAAAACACCAAAATCGAGAAATCTGAAACGCGTTCAGTCGAGGAATTCAAAATGCGTTCCGAAGATGGACAAACCGTCCATTTATCTAAAGATAAAAACGCTACGGCAAAGAAACCGAAAGAAGATTTCATCATCGGGTTCAATCCGTTCAAGGATGACCCAGATAACCTGAGTCCACACAACCCACTTGTAAAGAAGTTTGGGGATATTCCGCAAGTCCGGACTTATATCCGGTTTCAACGAAAGTATCTAAGTGGGAAACCGCTCACAATTGATGAAGCGATAGACCTGCTTACTGCAGAGCTATACCTGTATCGATGGCAACCGACGAAAGCGCGCCTAAAATATCTAAAAGAACGTAAAAAGGCGTTAGAAGCGAGCGGAAGGTTAGATGAATTTGAATGGAAATACACCGGGTCAACAACGGTCGATTATACCCATAAAGGCTACACGATCAAAACACATACCCACCCCGATGGCAGCAAAACCATATACGATTCTCGTGTGAACGGACAAAGATTTCTTGGGGGTTTTTCAGGGATTTACGGGTCTGCCGTAGCATTCCCCGTTTGTTCAGATTTTCCGCTATTTTCGTTTTGGGAGGGCGTTGATACCATACCATAGCAGCGTTGCAAGGGTGCGGTGTCCATGATTTCTCGACCTCGAGCGTCTATAGTGAGCACTACCATACCTGCATCCCATGGCATTATAGAGTGTAGATTTTCTGACACTAACCAATTTTAAGGCTTTCAAAGCCGCTAATTTTGGCATTTCTCAATCCTCCAAATGTTCCAATTTGTGGAATTTAACGCAAAAAGATGCACATCGGGTACAAAAATAGGAATAGGAAAATCCCCACCCGTCTACCCATCGCCATAAAACTACGAACAGCCTCTAAATATTGAGTTCAGACGCACAACAACAGAAAAAGTTTAGACAATATCACGTTATTATAGATAGGACTTACGCATTCCCTCTTAAAGTCCACCTGATAAGGGGATTTAGGGGGTTAAAAAACCAAAAATCTACCATCGCGTCTAAATTTGCGTAAGCCCTGATAGATTTAACTGCGGTTACTTTCCCTAACGATATGTTAGGACTTACGCAGTTGCTTCGTAAGTCCACCTGATAAGGGGGATTTAGGGGGTTAAAAAACCAAAAATATCGTCTAATGTGCTAAATTTGCGTAAGTCCTGAAACTAAAAAGGCACGTTGTTGCCTCTTAGTACCATGATGCTTTATTGACGACGTTTTGCAACGGCTCATCTTCAGCGAACCGACGCGCGTTTTCCAAGAAAAGCTCAAACCGCCGTGCTCCAAGGTTCTCCGCATCTTTGACAGCGATATGTGGCGTTATCAACACATTTGGCAATTGCCACAACGGACTTTCCGCAGGCAAGGGTTCAACTTCAAAGACATCTAAGCCACAACCCGCAATGATACCTTGTTCGAGTACCGAAACGAGGTCAGCGAGTTTCGTCGTCTTACCGCGACCGATGTTAATGAAGTAAGCCGTCCGTTTCATCCGAGCAAAACGGTCTTTATGCCACATCTCCTCGGTTTCGGGTGTGTGCGGTGTCGTGGTTATCACAAAGTCAGCGATCGGAAGGAGCGTGTCCAGTTCCGTCGGCTCGTGCTTCTCCACAAAAGGCACCTCGTATTCCCACCGCGGATCAACACCGATGACCTTCATTCCGAATTCGCTACAGAGTCGTGCGGTTTCATGCCCGATACCGCCAACGCCGACAATCAACGCTGTCGCCTGCGCGAGGTCAATGTATCCACTTTTGCGTGCATCTTTGTCCCAGACTCCTTCACGCTGTGCGTCCATATAATAGGGCAACCCACGCGAAAGCGCAAGCACGAACATCATGATATGCTGTGCGATATGGTCGTTGTAAATACCGCGTGGATTACAGACGACAACAGGATGTTCAATCAGTGCTGGATAATAATAGCCGGGCAAGGGACCCGCAGCAGGGTTCTGTAACCATCGGAGGTTTTTCGCTAACGGTAGTTGTTCAGGTGACACCCATCCGTAGACAGCATCTGCACTGGGAAGGTCTTCCACTACTGCTTCGTCTGTCTCCGGCAAGACGATGGTGTATGCGGGCAATTCGTTGTGAAGGCGTTCAGCCCATTCATGTGATTCCGCGTTCTGTGGCGGCATGATTATGAGTTTTGGCACGGGTTCTGTTCCTCTCTGCCGTTTTATGCCTATTTTAGCACAGCGACATCAGAAAATCAAGGTTTGTGAAAAAACTCTTGAACTCCTGCTGGATTTTGGTATAATAAAGGCATTAACCAATCGAAAACCCAATTTGATATTTTGAGAAATATTATGTCCTCGCCACTCAAAATCAACTTTGACAAAGGCACTCTCATCCTACAGAATGTCCCCGAAGCACTGGAATCGCAGCTGCCAGACCTCCGTTGGGATGAGCGCACCCTCACCTTTCGAGCCCCCGCCTACCGTTATCGACACATTATCTCGCAGCTGCGCGCGCACGATGTCCCATATCAGGACACAGCACGGCAATTCACAATAGAACCCTTCACGCACCAAGAAGCGATTTCGCCTTATCCCTACCAGACCGAGGCGATTGATGCATGGCACGCCAACGGCAAACGGGGTGTCATAAGCCTCCCTACAGGTGCTGGTAAAACCTTCATCGCAATCCTACTCATCGCGGATACGCAACGCCCGACACTTGTGCATGTGCCGACGATTGACCTCATGCACCAATGGCACACTGTGTTGACGGAACACTTTGGACAAGAGATAGGACTCTACGGTGGCGGTCAGCACGAATTACGAGATATTACGGTGACGACCTATCAATCTGCTGTCATGCACGCGCCGCATTACGGAAATCGGTTCGGCTTCGCTATCTTCGACGAATGCCACCACCTACCCGGGGAACAGTATCAATATGCCGCAATCAGTAGCATCGCCCCTTTTCGGTTGGGGTTGACAGCCACACCGGAACGGGTTGACGGGAAAGAGAGCCGACTCTATGCGCTCGTCGGCGAGTGTTGTTATGAGGCGAAGGTGCAGGAACTCTCTGGCAAAACGCTCTCCGAGTACCGCGTTGTAACCATTGAGGTTGAGATGGAAGACACAGAACGAGTCCGGTACGAGGAAGCGCGTCGCATTTATTTAAGTTTCCTCAAACAGGCGAAAATCAATATGGGTACCCCGCGCGGGTGGCATACATTTCTCTGGAAAGCCTCACAATCCGATGAAGGACGCGCCGCCTTCAAAGCGTATCTCACGCAGAAGCAAGTCAGTTTTGCCTCATCCACTAAACAGGGGTGGGTGTGGAAGCTGATACAGAGACATCGCGGCGACCGGATGCTCATTTTTACGCAAGACAACGACACGGCGTATCAACTCGGCACGCGTTTCTTCCTCCCAGTACTAACACATCAGACGAAACTCAAGGAGCGACACGCGTTTTTGAATGGATTTCGCGACGGTACTTATTCTATCCTCGTTACCTCGAAAGTGCTGAATGAAGGTGTAGATGTCCCTGAGGCGAACGTCGCCATCATCGTCTCAGGGAGTGGAAGTGTGCGGGAACATGTGCAGCGGCTTGGACGCATCCTCCGAAAACGCGAAGGCAAACAGGCAGTACTTTACGAACTCATCTCCAAACAGACCGGTGAACACTTTGTCAACAAGCGACGGAGACAACACGATGCCTACCAGAAGTCGTAAGCATCCTCTGTGTGCTGTAAAACCACAATACCATGCTCACCAAAGACTTACTCCAATACAAAATCCAGAAGGGGCAAATCCATCCGCAATTTATAGAACCCACCGACAGGGAGTTGTTGGGAATAGCTGAGCAACTCATTGCTGTTTTTGAAACGTCGCCAAACGAGTCGCGCGCAACGCTCTTGGAGTCGAGTAAGCACATAATTGACGGTACACCGGGTCCACCTATAATCAAACGAGGACTTGAAAAACTTTTGTTAGACCGGACCGAGTTTGATACTGCTCCCAACGAAGAACTGATTGCGTTTCGGCAGAAACTCTTTATAGAGACTAGCCGTCTGCTCTCACAAGAACAGTTTGAGGATTATGCCGACTATCAGCAGCATGTGCAAGCACAGTTTGACGAATCTGAACTCGGTGCCAAACTCTACGCGGATTTACCGAGTAGCCAACCGGTCTTGGCATTTAATACTCTTTCTGCCGAACGCCTACTTCACCGCTACAATGCCGCGCAAGTGCAAGGGTTGCTTCTACATTGCAACACGCTGACGCTAAAGCTCGCTGATTCCATGACGGCTGAACTCCGTCAACTGTTCAAGTACCTCAGATTCAATCAACTCCTCTCCACAATTCGCAAAGACGATGAGTTATATCAGATTACAGTAGATGGACCACTCAACCTCTTTTACAAAACGAAGCGGTATGGGATGAATTTGGCGAATTTCTTCGTTGCCGTGTTGCATCAACCCAGATGGGAGCTGGCTGCAGAGATTCAGTTTCGGAATAAACAGCGTTATCGGTTATCGCTTGATGAATCATGCGGGATCAAACCGATTTCACAACAGTTCCTCGCCTACATTCCCGAAGACATCCAACTCTTTCAGGCGATGCTCCAGAACAAAACCGACGACTGGCAGGTCCAACCCGGCAGCCAATTTCTCCCGTTAGCAGGTGATTTCTATTGCTTTCCTGACTATCAACTCGTCCACAAAAGCGGTGTGGAGACTGACATTGAACTATTCCATCCGTGGCACCAAGGACATCTTATTGCGAGGCTCAACACGCTCACCGAACATCCTGAAGTGTCCCTCATCCTTGGTATCTCAAAGGAGTTAGAAAAAAAGCCGCTAATTGCGGAGGCACTTGAGACATCCACATATTTCTCGGAGTTCGGCTTCACGTTCCGAGATGTGCCGACCATGCGATCTTTGCTCCCGATCTTGAATTCGCTCGTGTAGGGTAGTGCAAAAATGTGAAATTCTATAATTTTTGTGGTATTCTTAAACAATACCTTCGCCAATTATTTGAGCTTGAGTTGAACGGATATGTCCTGAATAGAAGTATTGCTCCGAGACGTTCAGAGACTTCATGAATAAAAATAACTTCAAGGTTTTGCGGAAGTGTTTTTTATTCCTGTTCAGACTTT
>JAKZUG010000032.1:0-3454 GCA_047516705.1 Candidatus Poribacteria bacterium
AAATAAAGATGATGCCGATTACCTCAACGACATGTGAACTAAAGATAGCGACATGTGAGCTAAAGATTTCTTGGAAGTGCACGAAGGATAAACCAGCAACGAATAGTGTTAACGCCGTACGAATATAGGCGAGGAAGGTACGCTCATTCGCAAGAATAGTCCGATCTGCCGCGAGGTGATCGCGCAAGATGAGTTGGTCTTCCAAGCCTGTGTAGGGTGTTGATTTATCTGACATTCGTTCCTTACCCTTTCCTTCATAGGACTTACGCAGTTGCTTTGTAAGTCCCCTGATAAAGGGGATTTACGGGGTTAAAAATAAAAACCTCTCGCGCCGCGTGCTAAATTTACGTAATTCCTGCTTCAAAAGAGATTTAAAATGATGACCCCACCAAGCCAACCATAAAAAGTCTGCATGCACCGTAACCGCTTTGCTGTGCGCCGATATTCCACGGTATAACGCGCGGGGTTTTGAAAATAAAGTGCTTGTCGCTTAGGCGTGGACAAGTCAATTGTCGGTCTTAAGACACTCACGACAATAGTGCTTACGCCGAGCAGGACAATATTGATGATAGGCACGATACTGAGAATCAGGCCGAACATCACCCATCGCCACTTTGCGACGCTTCGCGATGCGTCTAATCTTGCCGCATGAATCAGCGATGCAGAAGGCGTTTGCGTTCTAAAAGCCATGCATGATGTCCGTATTGTTGACCGAGCCGCCCTTACCCCACGCTTTTACATTCATAAAAGTGCTCTCTGCCCCAACACGCATTAACCCGCGTACCGTAGATTCTTGCCGTTATCAGGACCGCCTTGCTGCCAAACCCAGACATCGCGAAAGTATGCCTGTTTTTCAGGAGGCAAGCCTTCAATCACGTGCTTCGGCAGTGACGGCTTGTGAAATTGACACCCAACGAAATTGTAGCAATTGAAGATAGCTATCCGCGGTCGATCCGGATTTTTCCACGCAACTCCGGAATGACAAAGGTTTTCCGTGAAGATAATCACAGAACCTGGTGGACAACTGTAGGTCTCAAAGAGCGGTGAATCTGTCTGCCGGTGCGCTTCAGGAATTCGGAAGTTCGCTTTATGACTCCCCGGCAAGAATAGCGTCCCACCTTCACCCGCTTTGACTTCGTTGAGTTCAAAGACAACTCGCGTTAATGCAGAGTATATCTTCCCGTCGTGACACTGGTAGTTGAAGTTCGGATTTACATTCCGCACACCGCCATGTGGCGGCGGCCCCCCATTTCCTGCCTCACGATACGTGAACCAACTCGACTCCATCCGAATTTCCCCGAGAATCTCACGAAGAATATCAATTACGACGGGATGGTCAATTAAAAATGAGGCAGTACCACCCGGAAACTGCCGTTCGTGTTGTGGCAAAGATTCGGGGTCAGTACGGATAGTTTCAATCTGCGCCTTTAGTGCCGTAATCTCCGAAGCCGTCAAAACTTCAGGGATTAGTAGGTAACCCTTGAGGTCAAAGATAAATTTCTGTTCTTCAGTCATAACATACCTCTCTAACAAACAACGCTTTCGATCATCTTACACTATTATAGCAAATTTTTCCTTTAATTCAAACGATTTTTCTTTCTTGTAGGAGCGACCTCTCGGTAGCGACACTCACTGATGGCTGACGGCTAACTGCTGATGGGTGTTTTGCTGATCACCGACGGCTGATGGCTAACTGCTTCTGGAAAAATTGATAGCCTTTTCTTGACACCGATGCATACTATATGCTATATTAAAAACATGTCACAAAAAGCGTTTTCGGTGCAGCTTGCAAACTCAAAACCTGCTATCGAAAGTTACGCTATGATGTTGAATTTTATTTACAGAAAAGAAATGGAGTAACCAATTTGATGGATTACAAACAAGCGTTAGACAACAAAATCGCAGATTACAACTTACTCAACCATCCGTTTTACCAAGCGTGGAGTGCTGGTGAGTTGCCAGTCGATGCACTACGCTCCTATGCTCGTGAATACGGTGCCTTTATCTCTACGCTGCCGAACGGATGGGAGACACTCGACGATGCCGAAACAGCAGAGGAAGAGACGGAGCACATTGATATGTGGGCTGACTTTGCCGATGGACTCGACACAGTGGTCTCTGAAGCACAAATCCCACAGGTGAAGGCACTGCTTGAAACAGCAGATGAACTTTTCTCCGAACCCGCAACCGCACTCGGTGCGCTCTATGCCTTTGAGGCACAGCAACCGGCAACGGCACAATCAAAACTCACAGGTTTGAAGGCATTTTACCAACTCCCAGAAACAGTAGAACCCTATTTTGAAACGCATTCGCACAATGAGCATGAAGCGGAAAAGCTGCTTGAACGCATCGGCGCGTTGCCATCAGAATCTCACACCACTGTCGTGCAGGCGTGTGAACAGATGAGTGCTGCTTTGTGGAATGCGCTCTCAGGGATTCATGATGCCGAATGTTCATGATACAGTAACGGCATATTTTGACGCACTCATTACCGGAGATGCTGAAACTCTCACTGCAATGATGCTCCCTGCTGCACACTACGTCAAGATCGGCACCGATGCAGACGAAGTTGTTGAGGGTAGTACAGAAATCGCGGCATATTACCGAAACCACGTCGCGAGCACTGAGGATTTCAGCATTCAGTTTATTAAGCTTGATGTACAAGAGCGAAGCGATGTCGCGTGGTTCTACACACAACAAATCTGGAAACTCAAATGGCAAGGCACGCCAGAGGAATTCGTAATGCGGATGACGGGTGTCTTGGAAAAAACTGACGAGTCGTGGAAGTTTGCACAGATCCACGCCTCGATCGGTGTTCCTGCAGCTTGATTCTTTGAGGAGAAACACTTGCAAATTTCGGTTATCTCTTTTGATGGCGACATGACCTTGTGGGACTTTCTGAAGGTGATGCGGGATTCACTCAAGCACACATTGGCGGAGATGCAAAGACGGATCCCAACCCCACGCGTCTTGAAGCTTACTGTTGACGAAATGATTGCAATTCGCAATCAATTTGCTGAAGAAGTGAAAGGCGAAATCTGGAGTCTGTTGGAAATTAGACGGCGTGCGTTTGAAAGGACGCTTGAACACGTCGGACACCCAGATAAGGACCTCGCTGCGCATCTGTCCGACCTTTGATGCTTTGGCTCCGCATTTAAGGCTTTGAGTGTGCGCACGTCATCGGCGACAGAGGATATGACTCGGATGCGTTCATAGCAGCGATTCAGGCGCAGCAGGCTGAAGCCGTGATTCCACCGAAGAAGAACCGAGTTGTCCCTCGCGATTATGATAAAGTCTTGTATAAAACTCGCAACTTCATAGAGCGTTTCATAGGACATCTGAAGCAGTATCGTCGTGTTTCAAGTCGTTATGATAAGTTGGCAGTTCGGTATCTCGGATTCCTCCATTTTGCTGCTATTCTCATTCAATGCAAGTGAAATATAAACACAACCTA
>JAKZUG010000033.1:0-12690 GCA_047516705.1 Candidatus Poribacteria bacterium
CAAGATGGATTTACCGGTTGTAACGTCACCAACAGCACTGCTTGCGCACTGCCCGAAAAAACAGGTCGTCGAAACAGCGATTCCCGAGGGTAAAGGACTTGACAAACTAAAAGCCTCTGTCTCTGAGGAACTGCTCGGCGGTGAATTGGTCATCGGTGAATCGCCAATCGTGACAAACGCTCGCCACCAAGAAGCACTCCGACGTGCGAATGAAGGGCTCAATTATGCGATAGAGAGTCTCGAAAATGGGATGCCCCCTGAACTCATCGCTGTCGATCTGCGAATCAGTCTTGATGGCCTCGGTGACATCGTCGGTAAAACAACGACTGAAGATATTCTTGATAGAATTTTCTCACAGTTCTGTGTCGGAAAGTAACGTTTGTTGAGGCAGAATCGTATAGAAGATGTGAGGTGAGTTCGGTGTCTTTAGTCCCGTAGAGTTTATTTGCTTGGGTATTTCTTCAGCATGTTCATAGCGGCATAAAATTTTTTTATTTAGTCCTGTAAGGGCGGCATATTTATAGCATGTTACGAAACGCCGCTAAAAATCACTAAATTAGCTATGGGAACTTTTATCGTGATGTAGTGTGTCTATTGCTGCTCGCAAGCGAGAGGCACATTCTCACAAAGGAGTGATTGATTATGTTAGGCGCAAAACAACAGTGGTGCCCGCGCTGCCAAAGGCACGTCCAAACAGAACAGAAGCAGTCCAGTATTGGCAGACAGAAAGAACTCGTCAGAATCACTATTACCTGTTTCAAGTGTCGTATAACGCTATCGAGCAAAACAACCAGCGCAGCTGCGCTTGAGCAAAACGAAGACGCTGCCGCGGAAGAGTAACGCACTTCCCTGGTCCGGTAGGTGTGGTTTGTGACCGGGGTCCCCACCCGTTACGGGGAAGGGGTGTCGATCTTCTCGTGTGTAGGTAACTGAACGCCATTATTTATTGGAAACTAACAACTGAAAACCAACAAAGGAGAAACCCATGTTTAATTCCGTTTTTCGCCGTGTCTCACTCGGCGTTTTACTGATGATGATAGGCATGATGCCAGCACTCGTCGCGAGTGCAGAGATCGGCTGGGAAAAATCGCTTGAGGACGGTATGAAAGAAGCCGAGAAGACCGGCAAACCCGTTATGCTCGACTTCTACACCGACTCGTGAGGTGTGTGCAGTCAGCTGGATGCTGAAACATTCACGGATGCTCGCATCATTGAGTTATCCAAAGGATTCATTCCGATCAAGGTGAACCCAGAGGACCAAGAACACCCTGAGAATATGGAAGCCCTTAGACGGTATCAGGTTACCGGATACCCGACAATCATCTTCACGAGCGCAGATGGCGGTATGATTGGGAAACAGGTAGGGTTCATCTACCCGAACGACTTCGCACCGGTGATAGAAACTGTATTGGAAAAAGAGCAAGCCTTCGTTGAACAACTTGCCAAACTTGAAAAAACACCGGACGATGCTAAACTGAACGCGCAGGTTGCACTCACCTATCTCGAACGGACGCAGCTTGAAAAGGCACTCCCGTTCAGTAAGAAGGCGTTTGAACACGACCCGAAAAATCGCACCGGTTTTATGCCAAACTTGCACAACCAACTTGCAGTCGCTTACGCCACAAAGGTTGAAACGACTATGATTAGAGAACCTGAAAAAGCCGAGATGTACTTTGAAAAGGCGGTTTCTCACTTCAGAACTGTGATAGACGAGTACCCGAAAAGCGATGTCAATGGTCCCGCCCAATATTATCTCGGTGTGACTTACGCTATCAAAGGGGAGTTTGATGACGCAATCTCGGTGCTTGAGAAACTAATCCATCATACCACTGATGCGAATATCAAACAGAACGCTGAAGCGATGTTGGAACAGGTGAAAGATTTGGCGAGTTCTAACTAACAATCTCCGATAGGTGCGGTTTTCAACCGCGCCTACAATTCCATTAACGCCGTAATCTCCCCCGGGGTCAGAAATCGGTACTGTCCTTGTGGGAGATTGCCCAATCGCAAATTACCGATCCGAACCCGCTGCAAATGGATTACCGGATGTCCGACGGCTTTAAACATCATCCGCACCTGCCGTTTCTTCCCCTCGTGGATTACCACCTCAAATTTCGTTGACGCACCATCTCTGCTTACCTTTAACCCATTGACCTTTGCTGGTACCGTTGTCCCGCTCGGAATAGTGACACCTTCACGCAAGCGTTGAACCGCGTCATCGTTCGGCACTCCCTTCACCCACGCGATATAGGTTTTCTCTATCTCATGGCTCGGATGTAGCAACCGATAGGCAAAATCTCCATCATTCGTGAAGAGGAGCAGCCCCTCGGTCTCTAAATCTAAACGTCCAACGGGATAAATACTATCAGGTAGGTCTGAGACGAGATTCATGACAGTCGGACGGCCGCGTTCATCGCGACGTGTTGTCACGTACCCCGCGGGTTTGTTCAGCATCAGGTAGATGCGTTCCGTTAGCGGTTCAACCCGTTTCCCTTCAAATTCAACCGTATCGGTTTCCACGTTAATCGGGTGTCCCGGAACGAAAACGGGTTCGCCGTTCACAGTGACTAATCCGGCTCGGATACGCTTTTTCACTGTCCGCCGAGAGGCGATGCCAGAGGTAGCGATATACTTTTCAAGTCGCATTTTTTGTGTGTAAGCCTTGTGTAGCGAGGTTCTCAACCGCTTCGGTTCCAGATCCGGTAGGCGCGGTTTTATGGAGATTAAAAAATAAATTCGGTAATTTGCCCAGGCCCGGTAGGTGCGGTTTTGCGGCGTACTCGCCCAAATGCGATCTGCATTCCAACCGCACCGGGCTTGACAAAAAGGCCTCTGGGAATTACCGAATTAAATACTTAAACTTCATTTAACCGCGCCGGATGTTGATCGATTGCGTTGTCTTTCTGCGTTTTCGCTGGCGAGGTTTCTAACCTCGCCGTGCCTCGTTGGTTAATCCACCCACATTGATCCGTTTTGACAATAACTGTGGTAGAGTGAATCACTCTTCTATCTGCCAATTCCTCTCAGCCGCGATACGTCGCAACTTCCGATCAGGGTTAACGGCAACGGGGTGTCCAAACAACGCCAACTTGTGCGCATCCGTATGGTGATTTCCATACGCGTAAGAAGCACTCAGATCAAACCCGTGTTCAGTCGCAAGTTGTTGGGCGAGTTTCGCTTTGTTTTCCGCATAAGGGTGTAACCCGACACGTTGTCCTGTAAATTTTCCGTCAACAACCTCCAGTGTGTGTGCAACCATCAGGTCGGTTTGAAAATGTGCATGAAACGGTTCAACAAGGAACGACAACGAGCCCGACATCAGAATAACCGTCCGCCCTTCGGCGCGGTGAGCATGTATCAATTCTGAAATGTGAGATGCGATGCTCGGACGGAGCGTGTCAACAAAGCAGCGTCGCGCAATCTCATGGAGATGTTCCTGCACCAAACCGCGGAGGTAGATTTTGTTGGACTTCGCCACTGGCAGCGACTTTACTTTCAAAAAATTCGATGTCCACGCAAGCAGGTTCGGTATTGGGATCTCACCATGGCTCAGCAGATATGACAGAAAAACCTGCTCTGAGGAGACGCGGATAATCGTGCCATCTAAATCGAAGATCGCACACGTTTTGGATGTTGTCATGTTATCTGCTGCCCCAATGCGCGCCGATACGCTTTGACGGCAGCTTCCATGCCGATATAGAGCGCGTCTGCCATGAGATGGTGCCCGATAGAGACTTCAAGGAGTCCCGGTAACTTCTGCATCAGTGGTAGGTTATCAAGATTCAAATCGTGTCCGGCGTTGACACCAAGCCCTAAATCCACTGCCTTCACTACTGCGGTTTCCAACAAGGCGAATTCGCGTTCAACTTCTGCTTCCGTTTCTGCCATCGCATAAGGGGCAGTGTAAAGTTCGATTCTATCCGCACCGATGTCGCGTGTCCTCGCTATCTGTTCAACATCGATTCCACTAAATAGACTGACACGAATATCAGCATCTTTCAACGCTGCGATGATGGGTTTCAACGTGTCCCCGTCTTTACGAATATCCCAGACGGTATGGCTGGTTACCTCACCCGCCACAACGGGAACGAGGGTGCATTGTGTCGGTTTTGTGCGGAGTACCATATCAATAAGGTCTGGTCTCGGATCGCCTTCAATGTTGTATTCAATGGTGGGTGTTTTTTGCGTATTGATTTCTATTAATCGTTCGGCGATGTTCTTCACATCTGTAGATCTGATATGGCGTTCATCTTCACGCGGATGCACGGTGATACCTTGCGCACCAGCGGCGATACAGGTATCGACGGCGGTGAGCATATCCGGAATATCACCGCCCCGTGAATTTCGCAATGTTGCTATTTTGTTGACATTCACGCTTAGAGAGATCATTTCTCCTCCTTTATTATTAACCCAAGTTGCTACTAACGGATTTTGGGCGTTTCAACATGGTTTTTCAGACACTTTCCCCACCCCGGAGGGGTGATATATCTATAGAAACAGTATATTCAAGCGACCGCACCCCAGAGGGGTGCTATGTCTATAAATAGGTGGCAACTTGCGTTATTATTAGTTATCAGTACTCAGTTATCAGTTGTCAGTTAAGAGGTGCTGTGGTTAATCAAACTTCTCTTTAACTGAGTACTGACAACTGACAACTGATAACTACTTCACGGGAAAATACCCAGCTGCATGTACGATTGCGCGATTCTATGGATCACATTGATAAATGCCGCCGTTCTGCAATCCACGTCATCGTTTTTGCTTCTATGTCGCATACGGGTTTCACGCAGCTCTTGGTAGGCTCTTATCATCGTATCCTGAAGTCCAGAGTTCACCAAATCTTCCTCATCGGCACCGTGTATTAACTGACGCTCATCGTCTGAGAATTGATAGCCGGTCGCTTTTTCAACGGCGTGGAGCATCGCGTGCTGGGTGCGATCTTCAAACCGTTTTCCGAGCCGTCCGAGTTGCACGTGTGAGAGATTCCGAAGCCACTCGAAATAGGAGACGGTGACACCGCCAGCGTTAAGGTAGGTATCCGGGATAATCATAGTCCCCCGTTCTTGAAGAATTTCATCAGCACCCAGAGTTGTGGGTCCGTTTGCCGCTTCAGCGACAATCGCGGTTTTAATCCGAGGCGCGTTCTCCGCTGTGAGCTGGTTCTCAAGCGCAGCCGGAACGAGGATATCGCATTCCAGTTCTAAACCGTCGTTCGGATTCTTAATAAGTTCAGCATCAGGATAACCGCAGATGGACCCGGTTTCCGCGCGATGCGCTGCAACTTTCTCAACATCAAGTCCCCTCGGGTTATAGATAACACCATCTACCTCGATAATCCCGATAACGAGCGCGTCCGCCTCCATCAGAAACTTTGCTGCATGATACCCGACATTCCCAAAGCCTTGGACAACGACCCTTTTTCCGTGTAAACCGGGCGACAATCCGAGCGGTTTCATATCCTCTGCGATACTGCACACCTCTTCCAAACCGAAGACAACACCACGTCCGGTAGCACCTCTTCGTCCATGAATCCCATTTTGTTCAATAGGCTTGCCTGTAACACACGCAATTGCATTAAGTTTGTCGGGTGCCATTGTGATATAGGTATCGAAAATCCACGCCATTTCGGTTTCACTGGTCCCAAAGTCTGGGGCTGGCACATCTATTCCAGGACCAATGTAATTTTTTTGGATCAGTTCGTAGGTATAACGACGGGTGATACGTTCCAATTCGCTTTCCGAATACTCGCTTCTATCCAGCTGAATGCCCCCCTTCGCACCACCGAACGGGATATCGACAAGCGCGCACTTGTAGGTCATCAACGCCGCAAGCGCGATTATCTCGTCTTCGTTGACGAGGGTGCTGTAACGGAGACCGCCTTTTGTGGGGAGGTTATGGTGGCTATGCTCCGCGCGCCAGCCGTGGATGGTTTGAATCGTCCCGTCGTCCCGTTTGAGCGGAAACGTGAAATGGCAGGAACTATTACAAATCTTTATCTGCTCCAACAGCCCAAGCGGATAGTCAGTGAATTTGGCTGCTTTGTCAAAGTCTCTATTCACTTTCTGGAAAAACGAGAAGTTTTCTGCCATAGTGCTTCGACCTTAATGTAGAAGTGGGCGAGACACAGAGACCTCGCCCTATAATATAGAACTATAGTAAAATCTACAATTACTTGGACATTGGGGTAGGCGGGGTTACATGAAGTTTCAGTATTTAAATCGGTAATACCGATTTTCCCCAGGCCCGGTAGGTGCGGTTTCCTAACCGCACCGGACATCACTAAGAAATTACCGAATTAATTTTTTAATCTTCATCAAACCCCGCCAGCGAAAGAGGGAACCCTTGTTCGCCGAAGTGTCAACATATTTTCTGATTTTACTATGTGATCGCGAGGCACAAACACTTCGCCTCATAAAATCTGTTCTACCGTTGCCGGATAAATTTCTGCAGTCGGGCATCTGCTTGAACTTCACCGACGTATATATCACCGTGTGAATCTAACCATATTCCGTGTGGACCTGCGAGAAACTCGCCAGGGACGGTACTGCCGCTTTCGCTGCCCCATTGGGAAACAACCTCACCGTCTAATGTCATAATAGTGATACGTTGGTCCAACTCAGCAATATAGACGAGATCATCATCGCCAATATAGATCGTATCTGGGTGCAATAGGTCGCCCCACTCTTCGATGTATTCCCCATCAAGGGTGAAGAACTGGATACGATTGTTTTCTCTATCTGCAACCATGAGTCTATTGCGTGGATCAACTTTGACGCAATGGGGCAGGTCAAACTCACCGGGACCTGTGCCGGGTCGTCCCCACGATTTAATCAGTTCGCCATCAGGCGAGTATTTGTGGATGCGAGCGTTGCCATACCCGTCGCTGATGAACATTTCACCGTCGGGTCCGAGTGCTAAATCTGTCGGTAGATTGAACGGTTCGCCTTCCGCACCAGGTTCGTCCGGTGTGCCGAGTGTCATCAGCAGTTCGCCGTCCGTAGTGAACTTACGCATGACGTGCATTTCACGTTCTACACAATAGATGTTATCATCGGCATCGATGAAAATTCCGTGTGCATCTTTGAGGATGTCATCACCCCAAGAGTCAATAAAGTTGCCATCCCGATCGAAGACAACCATCGGATGTTCGCTTCGACTATAAACGTAGACGCGATCCTGCGAGTCAACAGCGACAGCTGGAATCCATCCGAATTCCCAACCCTCAGGAAGTGTCCACCAATCTTCTTGTACAGTATATTGATGTGTTCCTTGTCCAAAAACCATAGGTTTTCTCCCTACGCGAAAAAGAATTGGCATCTATTTTAACAGGTTTATCGCGATTTTTCAAGGGAAATTTAGGGAGTGTGTAGGCAATCAGTTGTCAGTTATGAGTTATCAGTTTCTACGCAGATGTCGCCCTACGGGTTTTGACTGATGACTGACGACTAATTTCAGTCAACAAGAATCTGATTGAAAAGGGCACGCGTTGTCTCGGTCCACTTACCGTAATCCTGCAAAAATGCATCTGCAATAGGCATGTCTTCAGTTTCCACGTATCCGAGCCGTCGTGCCAACTGCGCCAATTCTGCACGGTTTTTCGGGAGCGAATCCAACGGACGATCATGGACAATCCGCAACGCATTCTCGACGCGTCTCAGGAATAGATACGCCTCTGACAATCCATCGCGCTGGGTCTCTGTCAGCACACCGAGATCGTGCAGTCTCTCAATCGCGAGGGGTGTGTTTTGGACACGGATAGAAGGCGCATCACCACCATGCACGAGTTGAAGGGTTTGCACGACGAACTCAATATCGACAAGCCCGCCATAACCTGATTTGACATTAGCGATCGGTGTCTGTATTTTACCGCGTCCTCTGCGTCGTGTAGATGTTCTACGAGTGGCTTGCGCCTCCTTCCGTTTGCGGGTATGCACAATCTCGGCGATCTCCTCAGACGTTAGGGCATCGCTATAGCAGAAAGCGTGGGCAATTTCTAAAAATCGGTTTCCGAGTGCTTCTGTATTTCCCGCGACGACGCGTGCACGTGTTAACGCCTGACGTTCCCAAACTTCTGCAGTGTTATCGTAATAATTCTGATACCCCGTTAACGGTAGCGCGATCGCACCACCTGCGCCGTGTGGACGGAGCCGCAGATCAATTTCATAGATACCCATCCCCTGATTTCCTGCAAGCCGATTTACTAATTCTAAACCGACAGCCGCGAAATACTCCACATTCGACATACCTTCGGTTGTCTCACCATCTGCTGAATAGACGTACATAACATCTAAGTCTGAACTGAAGTTCAGTTCGCGTCCACCAAACTTACCCATCGCAACGATCGCGAATGTCACAGGAGTGCCATCTGGGGCAAGCGGTGTGCCGTGTGCCTCACGCATTTCCGCTTCAATTTCTGGATAAATCGCTTGCAAGACAGCCTCTGCTAAATCGGAGAGTTCTTCGGTCGTCGTCGGGAGTGTCGCATTGCCGAGGATGTTCCGTAGGGCGATACGCCAAATCTCGTCGTTCTTGTACCGCCACAACATGGACAAGGTTCTCCCCGCTGGTCCTTGTGCTACGATTTGCAACGCTTCCGCTTGTTTCTCGGCGAGTGTCTTAGAACGCTCTATCAATGTAGGCACTGTCAACAAATCAAAGAGTTCAGGACTTGCGATAAGCATATCCGCGAGGTACAGACTGGTACCGCAGACCCGCGTAAGTACCTCAAGTGTTGACGGCTTTTCAGCGAACATCGTGTAGTAGCTGCTCCTCGCACCGACTTTATCTGTGAACGCTGAAAGGTAGCGGAGTGCCATGTCCGGGTTGGGAGAATCACGCAAAACATTTAGGAGTGTCGGCGCGAGTTTAAAGAAGGTGCGCCGCACACTCGGCGAGAATTGGATGCCGTCACCACCGTTCGCAAGTTGTCTCAGCAGACGTTGCGCGTCTCTCACATTTTCAAAACGAAATGTGCTTAAGAAACTCTCCAATTGGTGTGGATCTTCTTCGGCAAGCAAAACGGCGATGTCAATCCCGTCATCAGATTCAATCGAAGCTGTGGTAATCTTCTGAAAAATGGCGCGGACCTGTTCGGTATGGGCGCGGTAATCCTTCCAAAATACTTCGAGCGCATCGGTTTCTGCTGTGTCTTGGTAACCGACGCGTCGCGCGAGTTCCCGTTCTTCTGTCTCTTTCTCAGGAATGGAATAGCGCTGCTGATCGCCCTCAATCTGAATGCCGTTCTCAACGGTGCGTAAAAACCGATAGGCAGCCGTGAGCGCGTCCGCATCCTCTGGGGTGAGCAGCGCGTTCTCCTTCAATGCGGAAAGTGCTTCTAACGTATTGTGTGTACACAACGATTTCCGCTTGGCACCGTGAATCATCTGGAGACACTGCACGGTGAACTCAATATCACGGATAGCACCGGGACCGAGTTTCACATGCTTTTCAAGATTCGCGCCTTCACCAACGAGTCGTTCCTCTATCCGCACTTTGGTGCGTCCGATGTCCGCCTTAATCTCGCCGAGTGTGACACCGTCCAAATAGCGTTGATACACAAACGGCTGAATCATTCGGATGAACTCGTCGCCAAATGCCATATCGCCTGCGACAGAACGGGCTTTGATTAAAGCCTGACGTTCCCACAGATCACCCCAACCTTCATAGTAACTTTCGTAGCTTTCTATAGAACGGATAATAACGCCTGCACTACTTTCCGGACGCAGACGGATGTCAACCCGAAAGACGTAACCCTCTGGTGTGATCTCACTCATCGCCTTGATGATGAATTCGCAGAGGCGTGAGAAGTACTCGCTATTGTCGTTTCCGGTATCGGTCTGTGCATCATCTGAATACACAAAAATGAGGTCGATGTCGGAACTGAAGTTTAGTTCATAGCCGCCCAATTTTCCCATCCCGATAATAGCGAAACGGCACGGTGCGGTGCCTTCTTCATTGAGCGGCGTACCGAACTTAGGTTGCATGATCTGATCGCGTCCAATCTCATAGCAGTGTTGCAACGCTGCCTCTGCCAGATTGCTCAACTCCAACGTCGTCGTCTCCACATCCGCCGCTTTGAGCAGGTCGCGCAGTCCGATACGGAGTGTCTCTCGTCGTTTGTATCGTCGGAGGATACGGAGTTTCTGCTCCACTGAATCGAATTGCGAGAGCGATCGCGCGAGTTCTTGGTACATCCGCTCGGAAGTCTTCGCTGTTCCCATCACATTCGCGTCGATGATGTCATAGAAATATTCGGGGTTGCGGATTAGGGTTTCGGACAGATACGTGGACGCACCGAAACCGAAGATGACCGTGCGCATAAGAAACAGGGCATCTCGTAGGAGTTGATAGAGCCATCTACGATTAAACGCGACTTGCGCAAATCGGGAAAGATGGTTTAAGGCGGCTTCAGGGTTCGGTGAATTGAGGGAGGCTTCTAATACGGGGATGGCGATTTCTGAAAAGCAGGATTGAGTATCCGCATCGTCGGTGGCGAGTTCTTGTAGGCTTCGCAGTATAGATTCGTTGTCTACGTCACCAGCACGGTCAGCAGCGTCTGATAAAATCCGATGGATTTCTTCTCGCTGACGTTGTGGGAGCGACAATTCGGCGTAATTCATCATTTTTCCTCCATAAGCAACGCTACAATTAGTGCTATTTTACCACATTTTTCGCCTCCATTGCAAACCAATTTCTTAAATCAAGACCGCCTTCTTCTTGACTTATCTTCCAAAACCTGCTACTCTATCGGCATGCCGCAACTCAACCTAAAGCCCAATCACAAAGCGATCCGAGACTACTATGCAACGCTGCAGCAGTACGAACAGTACGACATCACGCATGAAGGTGCGGTCAGCAATCCCTTTGCTTTTTTACTTAATGCCTGCGCGAAACAGGCGGATGCCACCCTCGTCCCGCAATACCCGATGCGCACCCCAGCAGGCAAGCGCATCGTCCTCGTCGGCGTGATACTCGACGCATACCGAATCCCTTTTGCTTATTGGGAAGCGAAGGATATAGACGACGACCTCTACAAAGCAGTGCAGGAGAAACGGGACGCAGGCTATCCATTTGACAACATTTTCTTCCAAACCCCGCAGCGCGGTATCCTCTATCAAAACGGAGAGAAGGTCTTCGACGTAGACATCACCGACCCGACACGCCTGATTACGGCACTCCAACACCTCTTCGCTGCGCCTCCCGCTGCACTTGAAAATTGGCACGCCGCCGTCGCAGAATTTAAGGAGATGGTCCCCGCACTCGGCAAGAGACTCGCAGAGTTGATAGATGAACAGCATGAGACAAACCCGCAATTTGTGACCGCGTTCACAGACTTCTACCAACAGTGCCGCGCCGCAATCAACCCGAATCTCTCCGCAGCTGCCGTTGAGGAGATGCTCATCCAGCACCTACTCACAGAACGCATCTTCCGAACTGTCTTCGATAACCCCGATTTCACCCGCCGGAATATCATCGCACGCGAGATTGAGAACGTCATTGAGGTGCTCATCCGAAACGCATTCAGTCGCGACGAGTTCCTCAGACCATTGAATCCGTTTTACATCGCCATAGAAAACGCCGCAACCCTCTGCAAAGACTTCTCCCAAAAACAGCAGTTCCTCAACACCGTCTATGAGCAGTTTTTTCAGGGATTCTCCGTGGAGGTGGCAGACACGCACGGCATCGTCTACACGCCACAACCAATTGTTGACTTCATGGTGAAAAGCGTTGAGCATATCTTGGAAAGTGAGTTTGACCGATCGCTGTCGGATACCGGGGTTCATATCATCGATCCGTTTGTTGGCACGGGTAACTTCATCGTCTGTCTGATGCAGGACATCCGAGGGAGCACGCTGGCGGAGAAATACCACAACGAACTCCATTGCAACGAAGTCCTGCTGCTACCCTACTATATCGCGAGTCTGAATATTGAGCACGAATATTTTCAACGGGCACAGACGTACCAACCGTTTGATGGGATTGCGCTTGCGGATACCTTCGAGCTGCTTGAGGAACAGCAGAGACGGCTTTTTACGCAGGAGAACACGGAACGCGTAGAACGACAGAAGGCAGCCGATATGTTCGTCGTCATCGGTAATCCGCCCTACAATATCCATCAAGTCAACGAGAACGATAATAACAAAAATCGGAAGTATAAGACGATGGACGCGCTACTGCGGGAGACGTATTCGCAAGACTCAAAAGCGACGAATAAAAACGCACTCTCGGATCCGTATGTGAAAGCAATTCTCTGGGCATCAAAACGGATTGGAGAGGAAGGCGTTGTCGCGTTTGTGACGAACAATAGTTTTCTCAACGGTATCGCGTTTGACGGAATGCGGAAACACCTCGCGGACGATTTCGACACGATCTACATTCTGGATTTGGGTGGGAATGTCCGTAAGAATCCGAAGTTGTCAGGGACAACACACAACGTCTTTGGGATTCAAGTCGGTGTGAGCATCAATTTTTTCATCAAAAAGAGTGCTGGTAGTACCAGTTCAAAGTCTGACGCAAAATCCACTGAAATTTTCTATGCGTGTGTTGATGAATTGTGGCGGAAGGAAGAGAAGTATCACTATCTTGATGCAACGGAAAATTATCAAAACATTGACTGGCAGCGGGTAACACCTGACAAGCGGGATACATGGCTTACTGAAGGACTCCACGCCGAATTTGATACCTTTATTC
>JAKZUG010000034.1:0-4882 GCA_047516705.1 Candidatus Poribacteria bacterium
CACTTAAGCCCTCGGCGGCAGTCCGTATGATAAAGCCACCCTCAACATCCGCTTTAATCGTCTTTGCCATATTGCGTAGTCTGTCTCGCTCAGTAGCGGACTCAATCCGGCGTGACACGCCAATATTAGAGGAATTTGGCATATAGACGACATAGCGTCCAGGGAGTGTAATGTTACTGGTGACGCGTGCCCCCTTTGTCCCGATAGGTTCTTTTCCGACTTGCACGAGAAGTTCTTGCCTCTTTGAGATGAGGTCGCTAATGAGAAATGGAAACCCGCGCCCGCCCCGGGATTGTTTAGCAGGCTTTGCTTTCAAATCCAACGTATCAACATCTTTGTCGAGTTTCCGGTTTCCGTTCACATTTTCATCTTCGGTTTCATCTTCGTTAGCACTCTCGTATTTGAGATCAGAAATATGTAGAAAGGCGTGCCGATCCAACCCAATATCAACGAAGGCTACCTGCATGCCCGGTAAAACGTTCTCGACTCTCCCTTTGTAAAGATTTCCCAATGTCTGCGCCGCTGCTTTCCGTTCAATATAAATTTCATTCAGCACCCCCTCTTCAAGTACCGCACAGCGTGTTTCATACTCATCCTCAGAAATAAGTATCTCCTTTTCCATTTCCATTATTACCTCCTATCGTGCCTTTTTTACGAGGCACCTCGGTTTAATTATCATGTCAAAAATCGGCAGCGTTGCAAAAAGCAGTGAGAGCTACAAAATAGCGTCAAGTGTGCGGTTGCCCCCAGCGGGAGTGGTACCAAATTCCCCTGTAACGAGACGCGCCTTCCGCGTCTCAATGCTCCGCTATTTCCAGTGAATTCGGCATAGATTATAGAGTCGTATACTACTATATCTAATCTGAACTTGCGAGCTGCGCCTTACAGCCTCGGTGTCAACGTTACGACGGGTGTTATCAGTTCACCCATTGAAATGCCACCGTGCTGGAACCCTCCTTGAAACTGCCGTTTATACTTATAAAAATCGTTTGGATAGACGAAATAGTAATCGTCTTTCGCGAGAATGTAATCCTTACTTGCGGTTTCCGCGGGAAGCCGGTATTCCTCTGGTTTATGGAGATGTACGGCTTCGTTTTTTTCACAGCCGAGGTTCGTGCCAATTTTAAACCGGAGGCTGGTGGTGGTCTCGCGATTACCACGTGCGCGGGTGGCGCGGTTGCAGAAGACTGACCCGTGGTCGCTGGTAAGAACTACAGTTGCGTTCTGCGCTGCAATCATACGCAAAATATCAAAAAGTACGGAATGTGAAAACCATGAACGCGCGAGCGCTCGGAAAGCGGATACATCAGGGGCAAGTTGTTGTAGAACGTCTGACTGTGAACGCTGATGTGTCAGGATATCAATGAAGTTGACAACCAACGCCGAAAGTCCGACACGTGTATTTGTAGCGACCCGCTTTTTGTAGGTGTTCCCACCCCGCGCGTCAAAAATTTTGAAATATTGAAGTCCTGATTTCAGTTTGATGCCGCTGCGCTTGAGATGTTCTTCAAGGAGTTGCCGTTCGTAGCGATTCGCACTTGTATCGCCATCAGATTCCTCTTGCCAGTACTCTGGATAGCGTTCCGCGATCTCTGCGGGGAACAACCCACTGAACAGCGCGTTCCGTGAATACATCGTTGCACTCGGTAGGATTGAAAAACTATACTCGCGTTCAATAGAAAAATAAGGGGACAGCAGTGATTCCACTGCCAGCCAATGGTCCAAGCGAAAGCAGTCGACCACAATAAAATAGACAGATTTTCCGGCTTGAAGTTGGGGAATGACGTGTCGATCCAAGACATTAACGGATAGGGGCGGCGCATCCGCGCTGCCAGCGACCCAGTCGCGGTAATTCGCTTCCACAAAATCGGAGAACTCGGTATTGCACTCCTTTTTTTCCCCAAGATGTGTCTCTTCTAACCCACCTTCGGCAAGTTTGTCAGACACTAAATCCCATTGTAACAGTTTGAGGTAGATATTCACCCATTCCTGCCAGTTGGGTGCTGAATCTTTCACAGCGCGGATCGCATTGAAATCCGCGGTATACTGGCCCGGGATCTGATCTACGACGATCCGCGTCTGATCAAGGATACGTTTTAGTGTTGAGACGATCTGGGCAACGCCGATCGGTTTTACCAGAAAATCTGTTACCTGTTTACCGAGAGCTACCTCAATAAATTGCTCATCGCTGGATTGCGTGACGAGAATGACCGGGATTTGTGCGTTAATCGTACGGATTGCCTCAAGCGTCGCCATTCCATCTTTACCGGGCATAACCTGATCAAGTAGAATAGCACTGTATTGTGTATCGCTATTCGTTAAAAGCGCAATGCCATCCTCGCCATTTGTGACAGGCGTGACGGTGTAACCTCGTTCGCGTAGCACACGAATGTGCGGTTGCAAGGCTTCTATTTCATCGTCAATCCATAAGATGTGGTGTGCTTGTGCCATACTCAAATTGTAAAAATGCGCAGTCGCGGTTTAGAAAAGCAGGACAGAACAGTCCCGTCTGTTCTCTCTACAATACGCGTTACTTTAGTGTTCACGCGACCGGCAATCGAATTTCAAAAATCGTACCTTCAGGGCTCGTTTTAACCATGCGGATACTGCCGTGATGGTATTCACGGATGATACGTTGTACCACTGTCAATCCGAGTCCCCATCCGTGTGTCTTCGTAGACATCCCCGGTTCAAAGATTTTTCGCTGATTCTTACGGTCTATGCCGCTCCCGTTGTCGGCGTACCGTATAACAATATCGCTGTGTCGCTTGTCGTGTGTCGGTTCAATCTGAATCCACCCGTCCGCTTTATCCATAGCATCCAGCGAATTACGTATAAGGTTTTCAAACACCCAGTGCAACAGTTGTGCATTTGCGAGGACAGGAGGCACTTCGTGTAGCATCAGTTGAATTTCAACGCGTCGGCTAATGTGCGGCAGCCGTTTCTCAAAGTACGCTCGGACTTCTTCAAATATTTCAGCCGTGTTCACTTCGCCCAGTGGCGGTTGAGTGCCAATCATACCGAAGCGCGCAGTTGTTTTCTGTAAACGCTCCAGATCGTTTTGCATACTTTCGGAGAGTTCGGCGAGTGTTGCATCGCCTGTTTCTCTGCTCCGTTCATGCAAGAGTTCTGCCCATGCCAACAGCGACGAAATAGGTGTTCCGAGTTGATGCGCCGTCTCTTTAGCTAAGCCTCCCCAAATTGCCGAGTGTTCATAAGACTTTATCCGTTGGTAAATGAGGAAACAGACAATCCCGAATACTAATAAAACTATAGGAACTATGAAAGGCACGACTAACGCATAGTACACTTTGCTTTCATAGTAGAAGTAGCCGTTGTGACTTTCAGGTGTTGTTACAATCATCGAAGATGCCGGTGCGTTCTGAACGAAGATTTCCGCCCGTTCCCGTTCCTGCGCGGTCGCGTTATCCGCGGTAACGACATCACCCCATATCTGCCATTTCTGTGGCGCGCCAGCAGTATCGGTTATTACAAACGGCAGATGTTCCATCTCGCTGGGTGCGGCATCACCGTAGTAAATGTAACCCTTTAGCTGCCTATCTTTGAAAAGTATAAGTATCTTGCGGGGCGGATTCTTTTTCTGCATGCGCGCTAATGTTGATCCCAGCAACGCCTTTTCATCTTCTGTCAACGAAATTTTCTCATCTTCGTTTACCTTTGTCGTATCCAAATTGTCGATTTTTGCGTCCAATTCTGGGTCAACGCCTCGCGTAATCAAGACGTTCCCTTCGGCATCCGTGATAATAAACGAAAACGCGCGCGCTCTGTCTTTGGCAGATAATTCCTGTTTTACTATCTCATTTAGTTTCTGTTGTAAACCCCGATCTTCAACACTCGGGATCACCTCTGCAAGATTGGCGAAGATGTCTATCTGTGCCTCTATATCCGCGTCCAGCTGCGAGATCTGCTGCGTGTAATAAGCAAACCCCAATATGAGTGTCCCGAGTCCAACGATGAAGTAAACTAACATTAAACGGGTGGTCGTATACCTTTGGATAATTCGACGATTCAACCGCAATTTCGTATTCCTCCGTACAGATCGGACGCAAATCTACTCTAATTAATAATATCACCTTTAACAGGAAATTGCAAACCTATTTTAATTCGCGCGCGTTGCCCTGTTTGCCGGAACGCTCTCCACGCATACCCCTTTAGTGGTCAGGAAACGACATATTATTTGACTTTTTTCGACAAATAGGGTAAAATAAAATTAGGAATTATAAGGTGTGTTTTTTTATGTTTACTGTTGCGTTAGCATTCAGAGACGTTGTGCTATACTATTCAGAATAGAATAAATTCGCAATTATAATTGGAATGCAATGCAACTTAAAAGAGAGAATCCTTGATGCTTAAAGCGATTACATTTGATTTTTGGCAAACCCTTTATGCAGATTCTGAACAGAATTGGCGAACACGTCAGGCGATACGTGTTAAACAGTGCCACGCTTATCTGAATAGCCGTGGCTATGCTTGTACGTTAGCTGGCGTGGAATTCGGGCTTGAAGAAGCATACGATTTAGTGATGTCCTTATGGCATCAACATAAAGGGATTTCAGTAAAGCGATGCATGCAGCGATTTGCGGACGTGCTTGAGATTCGGCTTGAAGAGGTAGATCTTGATCAATTAATCGAGTGCCTTGGTGCTGCTTTCTTGGAGGCACCCCCGCGGATAATAGCGCATGTTAAACCCGTTGTTTCTCGGCTGAGTGAAAACTATCCGCTCGGAATCATCTCAGACTCAGCACTAACACCCGGGAGTTTTGCCCGGAAACTGATGGCACGCGACGGTATTTTGCAATGCTTTACAGCTTTCACCTTTTCTGATGAAACAGATTATACAAAGCCTCAAGTTGTGCAATTC
>JAKZUG010000035.1:0-7102 GCA_047516705.1 Candidatus Poribacteria bacterium
TACGCCGACCACTCTCCATCGAAACCGAGTCGATGCTGTCCGGGTGGGATATAGGAATTTTGGGGGTCGTTGTGCTTCCCCAATTGATTTGCCCACAGATGCCATTTCCCGATGTAGCTGGTCTGATACCCGTTGCAATGCAAAACATGTCCGAAGCAGTCATGATTCGGGTTCATCCGAAGTTCATTGATCGCCATGCCGGTGCTGCTCGCGTATTTGCCAGTGAAGAGTGAGGCGCGATACGGAGCACACATCGGACTACCAGAGACAGCGTTGCAGAAATCCACACTCTCTGTAGCAAGCCGGTCAATATTAGGTGTCCGTGCGCGGGTATCCCCAACGTAGCCACACGATTGGTAACGGAGTTGATCCGCGAAAACATAGACAAGATTGGGACGTTTTTCGATTGAACGAGACATCAACACGCTCCGAGGCAAGAATTGTTTTTGATTTGTGATGCCTTCAGCATAGCATACTTAAGCAGATTCCTCAAGCCAAAAACTCGGTAAGTCGCGTACTACTTTCGGAAGTGGTCGGCTACGGATTAGGAGGTTTTCTCCATTGTCCCCCAGTGACCTGATCTACCAGCATACGCGCTTTTTGGCTCGCCCGAACCTGCTTCTCAATTTCAACAGGATCCCACTCTGCCAACAGTTGTGACTCAAGTTCTTGGCAAATTGCTTGATATGCCTCGTCATTCGCAAGATTTCGAAATTCACCCGGGTCTTCCGCAATGTCGTAGAGTTCTGGTACGTCGCCGAGGCTATAGTTGAATTTATATTGTCCCTTTCGCAGCATCGCCATCGGACGTTCAACCCCGTGTGCAAGGTACTCAGAGAACGCAAAATCTTTCCAATCGCTTGCCGTCCCCTGCATCAAAGGCAGTAGACTGTCTCCATCAAGATGACTTAAGGATTGTGCCTCTGCAATATCAATAAATGTTGCCGTTAAGTCCACGAGTGAAACCACTTCATCAATGCGTTTACCGGCGGACAACCGGTCAGGGAACATAACCTGTAGCGGCACACGAGCAGATGCCTCATAGAAATTTGACTTTCGCCACATACCGTGTTCGCCGTTCATCTCACCATGGTCGCTGGTATAGATGACAACGGTATTCTCCAACTGTCCAGTTTCCTCAAGTGTCTTGAGTAAGTTGCCAATCTTTTCGTCAAGGTAGGTAATCAATCCATAATAGCCGGCGCGTCCGCGGCGGATGAGTTCCTCTGGAAAGTCAACACAACCGAACATACGTCGCATCCGTTGATAGACAGGGTGCTGGTTTTCAAGGTGTCCTTCTGGGATGTCGGGCAGATCAATCTCCTCAAGCGGGTAGAGATCCCAAAACCGTTGCGGCACAACAAGTGGAAAATGGGGTGCGATAAAGGAGACATTGAGTGCCCACGGTTGCTCGTGCCTTGCTGGGTCTCGGAGATACGCCACAGCCTCTGCTTCGGCGAGGTTGTCAACTTCAATCTCCTCTGTTGTCCCAGGACCTGCTTGTGCTAGCCCTTGCCATGGACGCGGTGCTGGCGGTGTGCCGTTATCCCAATCTGTCAATGCGTGCTGTCGTTCTGCGTGTAGATCTCGTGCAAGTTGGGTGCGAAATCCGTGGAGTTGATCCATTCCACCGAAGTGCTGTTTTCCTGAGAGCACAACATCGTAGCCTGCATCGCGGAGGAGGTGCGCCCAGGTGACAGCATCTGGACGCAGGGGTGCAGCGTTGTCCCACGCGCCGATGTTATGGATGTACTTGCCAGTCATGAAAGACATACGTGAAGGCATACAGAGGGGTGAATTGCAGTAAGCATTGGTAAAGGTGACACCGTCCTCAGCGAATCTGTCTATATGTGGGGTTTGGACGAGCGGGTGTCCGTACGGACCGCTGTACATCGGCGCGTGTTCATCGGACATGATGATGAGGAGATTGGGTTGTTGTTTTGAGGGCATGGTGTTCCTAAATTTTCAGAGTATTCAGAGTAAACATGAAAAACAATGCGTCAGAAAATGGGCAAAACATCACGCCAGGCGTGGATTTGTGGAATTTTGGGACAGATGGCACTCGGAACTACTCTGAAATTAACGAGGTATTCGCGATGCATCGAATTTCACAAAGACCATTTACCCGACACTTTATTGTTTTCAATATTCCATCACTCTGTTGTATTAATGGGTAATCTGTTATAAGGAAGTATCCATGGTTCTCGAAAGATATCCTGCCAGTCACCTAGGGATGGTCCCAAATCGCCTTCTATTTCTTCACCCTTGAACAAGAACCAATATTTCTTTGTGAGTTCTACAAGATAATCTATACAAGCATCCACCTCCTTGAACATTGGGTCACTCTTTGGTGGTTGCCGGTCATGGTGCGCAATTCGCTTGTCAGTGAAGTCTTCCAATTTTTCACCTCGTGCCTTTAGTGTTTTCATATCTTGCTCAACACAGACGAAGTCAATATAATCCTCACCTATTTCTGAGAATTTTTCGGTAAAGACACGATCTGCTTTCTTACGCTCTGATTGAGGAAACAAATTCACAAAACGTTCTCTTGAGAGTAAACGCGGAGTATCTTTTATTTCACATAACAGTTCAACAAATGAATTATCTTGATTTCTCTTGAGTTGTCTCCGAACTGTGGTTGCGATAAACGCCTTATAGGTATTCCCGATAAACCTAGCAAATGGGTTGCCTCTTTGAATTTGAAGCGTTGGATTATTCTTGACGATTTTCATTAAACCCCGGAAGATTTCCTGATGTTCGACTATCATTTCGATATCATCACGGATTATACACAGCCATTCATTCCATTTTTCAAATCGTTGGTTCATATTGACAACTCCGTTTAAGAAATAAGCACATTGATTCTAAATGAGTTTGCTATCAAACCGAATTTCAAATTCAATTCTTCTGATCTAAGTCTAACTGACTATGCGTGCTTAGATTCCACAGCAGTATTGTACCGTCGTCACTCCCACTAGCAAAGGCACGTCCATCTGTAGAAAAAAATACACTATTGACATCTCGTGCATGCCCTACGAAAGTTTCCAGAAGTTGACCAGTAACAGCATCCCAATAACGAACAATACCATAATTACTTCCACTAGAGAGGATGTGACTATCCGGACTGAAAACAACGCTGTTAACTTTATTCATATGCTGTGCTGTTAGGGTTGCTTTGTGTTGTCCAGTAATAGCATCCCACAACCGTATAGTCCCATCCCCATTTTGCAAGAAGTTGAAATTCCCACTCCCGCTAGCTAGAAGGTTGCCGTCTGGTGAAAAGTACACACTTTGAACATCATCCGTATGCCCTATAAGAGTTTGAAGAAGTTGACCAGTGGTAACATTCCACAAACGCACGGTGTCATCTACACTTCCACTTGCAAGCGTGCTGCCATCCGATGAAAAGCATATACTTTGGACACTCCCTGTATGCCCCATAAGAGTTTGAAGGAGTTTGCCCGTGGATGTGTCCCACAGACGAATAGTACTGTCCCAACTCCCACTCGCAAGCGTCCGACCATCAGGACTAAAAGTCACGTCGAAAATAGGCATTGCATGCCCTATAAGAGTTTTCAGATGAGCACCTGTAGCTGCATTCCATAAACGAATAGTTTTATCGCCACTGCTACTTGCGAGGGTGTTTCCATCTGGCGAAAAGCACACACTGTTCACATGAAACGTATGCCCTATAAGAGTTTGAAGAAGTTTGCCCGTGGATGCGTCCCACAAACGAATAATGCCATCGTCACTCCCACTTGCGACAGTTTGACCATTTGCTGAAAAACATACGCTGAAAACCCGAGGCGTATGACCTGTAAGAGTTTTTCGGAGTTGCCCGGTGGCTGCATCCCATAAACGCACGGTGTCGTCCCCACCTCCAAAAGAGCCACTCTTACTTCCACTAGCGAGTGTGAGACTATCCGATGAAAAACACACAGTGGAAACAGGTCCCGCATGTCCGATGAGGGTTTTTCGGAGTTGCCCGGTGGCTGCATCCCATAAACGCACGGTATTGTCGTCACTCCCACTAGCAAGTGTGAGACCATCCGATGAAAAACACACACTTTTGACATGATCTGTATGTCCTGTGAGGGTTTTTGAGAGCATTCCGCTAGTTATATCCCACAAACGGATAGTTGTGTCGTACCCCCCACTAGCAAGCGCAAAACCATTAGGAGAAAAGCACACACTAGAAACACCCACACTATGCGCTGTAAAGGTTTTGAGGGACCGTCCGGTAGTGACATCCCATAAACGTACGGTGCTATCGCCACCTCCACTTACGAGCATACTGCCATCCAACGAAAAACATACACTGCTAACATAACCTGTATTTCCCATAAGGGTTTTTAAGGGCTGACCGGTGGCAACCTTCCATAAACGCACAGTGCCATCACCATCCCCACTTGCGAGCATACTGCCATCTAATGAAAAACATACACTGAAAACTACATTAGTATGTCCCGTGAGAGTTTGCAGGTGTTTCCGCGTAGTGGCATCCCATAACACAACATCGCCCCAAGCCCCACCTGCGAGTGAGCGTCCATCAGTCGAAAAGCACACACTGTAAAACTCAACGGGTCTCTGCCATGTAAGGAGATCAAGTTCTTTACCTGTATGCGCGTCGTATATCCAAATTCCAATACGACTGGCCACGGCAATCTGACTACCGTCGGGGGAACACGCGATATCATTTATTGCCCCTTTACCGAGACGGACTTTAGCACCTTCAGGTAATTCCCACTTGGTGTAATCATTGTTTTGAGCGTAACCGTTTAGCAGAAATGTTGCACCAGCAAACATCAAGGCAATGATGAACAGACATATCATTATTTTCATAACGTAAATATCCTTTTCGGACAGTAGGTTATCAGAAATCAACACAATTGCAGACCTCTTATCACCAATGTACAAAGATATAGAAAAAGTATATCTGAAGTCAACTTTTGCTTAAGTCACAAACAGACGATGATTAGCTCGGTTTTGACTCTGGATACGGTTTATCTATACGGATGAGGTTTGCTTTAGTTCATCTTGTTGCATCAGCATTGTGGCGATGTCTTCGCTATACCCAATCTTGCTTGGACGCTGGAATAAGGCTTTTGTCTTAGGTAAAATTTGAGGTTGTTTGTCCTGCTTAGTCAACATCGCAGCGATGTCTTCCGGCAACTTGACATCATTTACCTGCTCAAAGTCTGAAACGCCATCGTAACCTTTGCGAAATAGGATGGAAATATTCAGTCCTTTGTTCTTTGCAGTTGTCAGATCCTCCCTAGCTTTCTCCCATTCCTGTTGGGACAACCAAGCCCTAGCGCGAGTGTAATAAGTTTGAACATAATCCGGTTTTAATTCTAATGCTTTCGCATAGTCTGTAAGAGCTCGGTCAAAATTGCCTTTGAGAAAGTAAGCAAAACCGCGATTGTGATAGGCATAGGCATCATTGGGATTCAGTTTTATTGTCGTGTTATAGTTTGTAATAGCTGACTCAAACTCACCTTTGAGAAAGTAAGCATCGCCGATTTTGCGATAGGGATATGCATCATTGGGATTCAGTTCAATCGCTTTACTATAGTTCACAATAGCCGAATCAAACTCGCGTTTGCCGCCGTAGGCGTTGCCAAGACCAACATAGGCACCAGCATGCTCAGGTTCAAGTTCTATCGCCTTGGTATAGTCCATAATTGCCATGTCAAACTCGCGTTTCAGACCGTAAGTGTGCCCGCGACTATAATAGAACCCGGCGTGACCGGGTTCAAGACATATTGCCTTGTTAAAATCTACTATAGCGAGATCAAACTCGCGTTTAATGGCATAAGCGTTCCCACGATGGTAATAGGCCTCAGCGTAGTCCGGTTCGTATTGTATCACTTCGGTGAAGTCATCAACTGCTTTGTCAACCTCACCTTTCATGCCGTAAGCGACCCCGCGATTGTAATACGCCTCAGCAGGATATCCGGTGAGTCTCATCGCTTGGTTATAATCCGCAATTGCAAGGTCAAATTTGCCGATGTCGCGGTGAAAATTACCACGGCGGACATAAGCAGCGACAAACCCCGGTCTCAAATCAATGGCTCTGTTAAGATGCTTGATAGCCTGCTCATAACGCGCGAGTTGCTTTTGAGTTGCCATTCCCCGAATCTCCTTATTTTTCAGTTAAGAGAGATAAAACTCTACGTAGGCTTCCATATAGTCTTTCTGATACATAATAAAACCATGGATGTCGTCATAGATAGTTTCAACAGATATATCATGAACCTCCTGCAGGTATTCTAGCATGGGTAGTTTAATCTCTGAAGGAATATCAATTACATCGCTATCATCAGGCCTGATAAAGCCCTCAGGCGGTCGAACAAACACGCTACTTTGAGAAACAACGCGGTTGATTGGTTTTGGCGGTTCCTTGATGGATAGATTTATCAGTTCCTTCTTTTGGAAGATAATCCTGCCGTTTTCGCTAGCAAGTTTTTCACATGCAAAGAAAAGGGCAACGAAGTAATTCGTCGTGAAATCAATGAGGTTGGTCTTCCCTCCGTAGTGTTGCATCTCTACGAGAAGTTCAGAATCACCACCGGTTCTGCGGAGATATTTTTTCGCATCATCCAGCATGCGTGTTTGGACAACCTCTATATCAAATTGTTTCGCCTCAACATCAAAGTCTCTGTGTTCAAGAAAGACGCGATAGAGGTTTGAGGAAACTGTTTCAAAGTGTTTTGATTCTCCGCGGTAGATGTACTCGCCGGTATCCGCCCTACTCTCTATTGTTCGGAGTATCTTATCAACTTCGTTTTGGTTTTCTTTGTCCATTCACTTTCCTTTACAATCACGATACTGTTTAAAAGGATAACACGTTTCACAAAGGATATCAACCGAATTTTATCGTTCCAAAATCGGGGTTACAAACCCCTCCTACAAGGAATCACAACAGTTTCGAGCATCTAATGCCAAAAACCTTATACCAATTCTGATTGACGGTTTCTCTTAAAGGAGCCTACTGTTTTTTGTTATGCTCGGTGCGGTTAGGAAACCCCACCATAAGTGTCAATTTAGCGGTTTTTGATAGCGTTTTAGCAACTGTAGATATAAACATACCGCCCTTACA
>JAKZUG010000036.1:0-9472 GCA_047516705.1 Candidatus Poribacteria bacterium
GGATCATACGGAATATATGTGAGTCCGTTCCGTTTGTCCTCTTCCTCTCCGGCTTTCAAATACGCAGAGAATTCTTCCTGAGTTTTGAATTGCGCACTAATCTCTGCTTTGATGCGATAGCATTCTTCAAGAATGGGATCCGTGTACGTTTCGGGGTCGAACTCTGGATGCTTTTCTGGGGTTTCTTTTTCTTTCATCTGAATATCCTCCATCAGTTCAATAGGGGTGCAGAGGGTTGTTGGTTGAAATCCTGCCTCTTGGCAAACATGATTGATAAGTTCACGCTTGTTTTCATTGACAATATGCTTATGGTTCCACGACACCAAATATTCAACGCCGTGTACCGTTGCAACAGCGATATGTTGTGCATCGGGTCTAGAATTTCGTGGGACTGCGCCAGAATCAAGCAATTTTTGCACGATCATATCTATCTCGGGTGAATTTTCTAATATCGTTAGGGCCGATATGACTTCAAATCGTTGATGTGCTGCCATTGCATCGCCCCGTTGGATTTCAGCGAGAACCACCTATGAAATAACAAACTCAAATCTATCCGTATAGTCTTCCCACAACTGTCGACTTGCTCTTTGCCGTGCTGCTAAGACTGGATTGTTACTAAGCCTCGCTACCAAGTAACTAACAACTGTTGGTTCAATATAGACTCTTGGCTTTATCGTTATATATTTTAACACCTAATACTGCTTCTTTCAAATTGAATGTCTGACGTAAGGTTTTGATAAAAAATCGGCGAATTCACGAAGGAAAAGAGTGAAAGAGTAGAAGGGTAGGAAATTGCGATGAGGTTACTCTTCCATCCTTCCATTCTTCCAACCCAAAATCAAGATCACATCACGCCAACGTATCTTCCCCATCCGTCAGCCACGCCAGATCAAACTTCGCGAATGACAACGTTTCATAAGCACTGTTCTCACCACGTTCATAGAGGCAACATATATTCATGTCTGAATCAATACAGAGATCCGAATACGCCGAGGGACCCGCGTGCAAGACTTTACCGCTGCTCCATGTTTGACACTCATCATAACTGATGCGAATCGTCATCTGCTCACGACTCGTGCTGGCAGGGTTGGAGAACAAGATACGATTCTTGTCGCGCTGATTGGCATCTGTATACCGAACTATACTCGCCTGACAGATCGGTTCGATCAGATCCTCCTCGTAACCGAATTCCGTGAATGTATCGCCGCCGTCGCTGCTCCGCGCATAAGCACGCCGCTTCGGCGCAACATAGTTCCGACAGTTGAAATAGAGTCCGCCATCTACCGTCTCAACCACAACCGATTCATTGGTCCCCGGTTGTGCTTTGCCACCGCTCCGCCATGTTTCACCGTGGTCATCGCTGACAATCAGGTGTGAGTAGCCTTGTTCTGCGTAATTCCGACTGTTCCCAAGCACATGGTCACAGGGAATCACCAATCTGCCGTTTGCCATCTGAATGCCGTGGCAGGGACCGGTCGCATACCACGTCCACGCTTTGTCTTTAGTTGTAGGAGTAATTTCTCTCGGTTCCGCCCAAGTTTCCCCGTCGTCCGTGCTGGAAGTCACCCAGACAGTGCGCGGTGCTTCCCCGGCAACAATCTTCCCTTCCGCGCCGTCAGCGAGATTCTTGCAAAAAGCGAGCCAGATTGTGCCTGAATCGCGATCGACGACTGGCGCAGGATTGCCATCCGTATCAGTTCCTGTGGAGACAGCGATTTGCATCGGTTCCCAACTCTCGCCGTTGTCAAAACTCCGCTTCAGCACGAGGTCGATGTCCCCTGAATCCCCACCACTTCCCCGCCTGCCTTCACAAAACGCCAATAGCGTTCCCACAGTTGATCGGACCAGCGCAGGGATTCGGAACGTGTGATACCCATCCGTCCCTGCCGTAAAGAGCGGACGCTCTGTTTTGTACATGCTTATAGCCTCCGTTATGAAGGGACGAGACTGTAATATGCGCTTGCAAGCTGCGCCGCTATTAACAACAACCGTCCCTCGGTGATTGTTACTTGGCGCGCTTAATCCGTGCCCAAGTCGTCGTCAGTTTTCCAGTTGGCTGGACAGGTGCCGGGTCATCCATTACAAATTCATCGGGTTCTTTCTGATGGTCAGAGAGTCGCAGCCCGTCAACGACGCAATTCGTTGGGAACTTTGGATCCGGTGGAGAGGCGTTATTAATTTCAAAGGTTTCCGCGAACACAGTAGGTCCGTTTTTGAAATCAGCTTCACCTTCAAGTTTGCCATCTAAGTAAAGTTTCAAGCCGTCAGGTCCCCATGTCCCTGCCATGTGATGATGCTCACCCTTTGTCCAGTTGAGTGCGGCACTGTCGGCATTATGCCATGAATTCGCGCTTTTAATCCGCATCCGTGCGATCCCGCCATTGTCAAATTGCACGAACACAGCATCGGTACCACGTTTGTAAGTCATGAACACGAAAAGTTCACCTGTAACCTCATTGGCATCAAACCCCATCGTTACCCATAACTCAACGGTGCCTTCATCGAGGTTGACGAAGCGATCATCTACAGGGAAGTGAATAACGTCGCCAACTGCTTTGCTGACAAAACCGTTGCCAAATTTACCGGGCTCGAAGCTTCCGCCACCAACGGTGCCGCCTTCTTTTTCAACTTCCGCTTTGCTCTCAAGGGCAGAAAAAAAGGTCTCTTCTGCAGTAGCAACTGAGATGCAAAGCAACATGATCGTCAATAAACACAATATTTTCATGAGAATTCTCCTATTTGTGTTAGATTTGTCGGAGTGTGCATTTTACCCACTCCACAGAGTATGAATCAAACGATTTAACGTGGTTTAGATTTAAACTGTTGACAACACTATTGCTATTTAGATGATGAAGAATAAACATTGTTCATGTATCACTTACGCTTGGGCTTTGTACAGAGTGCATACACGTATGGTGAGGTCAGCTGCTGGTTCGGCACGCGAAGTGCCGTTAGCAGATTCCCGACGACAATATCTGTTAAGTTGACGCATTTACAGAGCACCTCATGTCCCCATTTACCGATGACTGCCCGCCACGGTGAATAATCGACAACACTCAGTTTCAACGGACCGCCTGTGTACCCATATTCAGTGACATAAAATCCCGCCTCACGCAACGCTGTAGCAAGTCCTATTGGCGGAATTACCTTGTGTGTCGCGAGCAGTTTTGGACTCGCAACACGCGCGATCGGTGTATACATACCACGTAAATTCGGGGTTACCGTGAGCATTGTTCCACCGGGTTTCAGAAGGCTGTACATCTCTTCCAAAATCGCGTGAGGCGTACTGAAATGCTCAATCAGCCCCATTGAGTAAACAAAGTCAAAAGTTACGCGGTGCTCTTTGGCAAACGCAAACACATCTTCACAAATGATTGTCCCTTCGGTACCTGCAAGGCTAAGGTTGCGTTGTGCAAGTTGACACCCCAGTTCTGAAAAATCAACGCCATAACAGTCGCTGTTATAGTTTCGGGCAAGATAAGGGAGCCACAGCGAATCGGCGCATCCCAGTTCAACCAGTGTCGGATGTTCAAAGCCCGCAAGTGCGCGATGAAATAGTTTCGCCAACTGACGATTCGCCACGTACGCCCATCGTAGATGACGAACCTTATGCTGCTGCCCATCCCAAAGTGTTGTCCAATAGGATTCGTCTGTCAAGGGGTTAACTTGCGAACCCATCCTAATTTTCCTCCGGGAGAACCGCATCGTGTTCCAAAATAGGGCAGAGGTCGCAGAGCCAGTCAGCGCAATAGTTTTTGTACAGACGGATGACACCTTGCTCGATTTTGGCGGTAGGTTTTAAATGACGCATCTGCTGTGCCTCAGTGAAAATCTGTTCGTCAACTTTACGGATAATCTTGTTCCCTGTTGATTTGGAGCCGACGCTGTAGAGTCGTAGTACCCCCTCCTGCAGTTTCTGACTTCCGGCTTCGACTGCCCAGATATAGGCAACTGGTAAGATTTTATTGACAATGATGTCCACAGCCCGATCATTGCCAATCAGTCCTGCTTTTTGGGCTCCGCCAGTCCCGAAATTGGAATGCGTTTCCCAATAGCCAGCGGGTTCAAGCGTCAGTAGCGAGCGAAGTTCTTTTTCTATAGTTCGCAGCGACTTTGGCGTATCCGCGGTTGCAGCCTTTTCACAGGTCGGCAGAAAGTACATCATGAGACTACCTTGACAATGGTGAATTAACTGGCTCATCGCGGCAATACGTCGGGTTGGATAGTTGAATGGTCGTCCAGTAAAACTCCAGCGTGCTTCTGTCATGCGCGACGGGAGTTCCGCGTATTCCGAGGCACGCCACGACTCTTCTAATGCGGCAATGCTCGGATCGCCTGTTACTTCTGGGGGTGGCGGTTTCTCCCGTTGTGATGGCAAGAGTCCAGCAACCCCAAAGAGCATTGCTTGGATCTCTAACTCCGATTTCTGGTCGAAGTCAGCAAAAGGGACATGCTGTGCTAACTCGCGTAACGCCTTGCTATTGCGTTCATACCCCAGTGCCTCCATAATACCTTCATAGAGGAGTTGCTCAAAATCGAGGCGTGTTCTTAACAGGCGCATTGACTCCGTCTTTTCTAAAAAGCGTTCGCGTCCGAGCGATTCAAAAACACCTTTCAGGGCTTCTATATTCAGATGCTTTCCCGTTATCCGACACAAACCATCAGTTGTTGTGTCTTTGGTATCGTCATACAGGTCGCCGGTATCTACAGCAACCCATTTCAGCAATTCTACAGTTGGGATACGCTTACCATTCTGAAGCCGCGTCCGTAGATTGAAGTCGTCATTAAAAAGTACTGCGTGCACAATAACGCGGTTGTATCTGGAATTGAGATGATGCTTATGGGCGTACCACTCTGAAGATCGGACATGAATTTCGACATCGCCGATATGAAGTTTACCATCAATCTCAATTTCGGCGTGCATAAAATCGGGACCCTCATTATGATTCCAGATGCCAGGCTTTAGCACACGAATTGCGCGTCTATCAATTGCCTCCATATTGGTATCAAAGAAATGTTGCTCATGCCACCATTTCTGGACTAATGCCTCGTCGATTTTATCCAAGTCTGGCTTATAGGTCTCGTCAATCTCTCTGAACAGTTTAGCGGCATGCTCAATGTTGGTTATATCGTTTATATGTGCTTTCATCTGCTTGGTTTATTTTGCTCCGTGAATTTCGTTCAGCAGTGCCTGTGTTGCAACAGTTGGTTCGGGATGAGCACAAACAGCAGAAATTACAGCGATACCGTGTGCCCCTGCCCGGATTACGTCCGCCGCAGTCTGAACGGTAATGCCACCGATCGCGATAACTGGGCAAGCTGCGATGTCGCACATCCGGCGGAGCCGCTCCAATCCTTTAGGCATTTCCGCATCTGGTTTTGAAGAGGTCCCGTAGATGGGACCAAACCCAATATAGTCGGCTCCTTCGGAAATAGCTGCAAGTATTTTCTCTTCAGTTCGGGCAGATGCCCCGATGACGGCTTTTGTAGAGAGAATCTGTCTACCGATAGAAACTGGCATGTCGTCTTGCCCGAAATGCGCACCCGTTGCACCGACAGCGAGTGCGATATCTGCCCTGTCATTTACAATCAACGGCACCTTGTGCTGCTCGCATACCGCCTGCATGCTCTGTGCCGTTGTTATCAATTCGCGCGTCGTTCCGTGCTTTTGGCGAAATTGCACTGTGTCTGCCCCTCCCGCGATTGTCAGTTCCGCCAGTTCCGCGTGCGTGAATCGAGATTGCAGCGTCGTATCCGTGATGACGTGTAGCACACCGATATTTTTCATGTTGGCATTCTGTCCAAAATGTGATAAATTATAGTCATAATTTAGTATATCACATATAGGAGACACTTTGTGAATAATTTGTTGTTTCAGTCTGGAGATAAGGTGCTTTTTATTGGGGATAGTATTACGGATTGCGGACGACGAGATGCACATGCCCCCTTGGGACACGGTTACGTCCGCAAGATAACTGAACTCATCACTGCTAAATATCCCGAACGTGACATTACCTATGTCAACAAAGGCATTGGTGGTGATATCGTTGAAGGTTTGGAGAATCGATGGGACACCGATGTGATTGCCGAGAAACCGAAATGGCTTTCGGTTAAAATTGGTATTAACAATGCCAGTCGACAGCATGGGGAAGGCGTTTCGTCGGAAGAATATCTGCCGGTTTGGGAGGCGTGCTATCGAAGGATTCTCACGCGCGCGAAGACCGAATTAGATGCATCCCTTTTTCTCTTTGAAATTTTCTATATTGAGGAAGATGTTGAGGCACCGCGACCATTAGCCGTGGACGCTTACAATGAAAGCATTCATAGGCTCGCTAAAGAGTTTGAGGCAAGACTAATACCAACGAACGCCGCTTTTGATAACGCAGTTGCTGCCCGTCCCGGAGCACTCTGGACAACCCAAGATGGCGTTCATCCAAATGCAGAAGGGCACACCTTGATGGCGTTGGAATTCCTTAAGCAGGCAGCGTGGTAAACTATCCGCGTGTAATCCGGTGTTACTGGGGTCGAACGTTCTCAGCCTGACGTTTCAACGCTTCGATGAATTTCTGCTCTCGGTGTTCGTTATATTCAGAGGCAAGCCGCCGAGCACCGGTTCGGTTGCCCCAATAAAATTGCCATCCGACGAGAGAGATACCAGCGCAGTCGACATATCGACGGTCACGAATAGCATCCACCGCGAGATAGATGAACGTCCCACTCAGTGCTGCAGCGAGAACGCCCTCTTTCACTTTGCCCACATAAAGTTGTCCGCTCCCAGGAAATATTGTAGAGAGCCAACCTGCCACTTGTGATGATTTGGATGGAAGTGGTGTTTCTTCAAGAAGTGTATCCGCCAATTCACGCGCTTTTTTTGCACGGTGTGCACCGGTCTGAGATATATCTACTTGTCGCAATTCAGAGATCGCCTTGTTCCAATCAGTGGTATAAATGTAGCACCAGCCGCGTAAGTAGTGTGCTGCAGCTACGACTTCTGGCTCCTTGCTGGCGTGTAAGAGTTCAAAGAGGCTACTTCGCGCCAGCGAGTACTCCCTCGCATCAAAATGCAGCTGCCCAAGCATCAAGTGACTCTGAAAGCGCAAAGGCGAATTCGGGTGAATGGCTGAAAACTTGCGAAACAATCCCTCAGCACGTGTGGCATCATTCTGATAATAATAACTCTTTGCGATTCGATAATCCGCTATATCTCTGAATTCCGTATCGGGATGATACAACAGCAGCCGTTTATATGCAAGCCGTGCCGCTTGGTAATCACCCGATTCAAACAGTTGCGCTGCGTAACGATATTGCGGATTTGTTACTTCAGTGGTGCCGCTCGTTGCAAAGGCTATGATAGAGATTAATAGACACGTCGTTGGCATGTTAAAACTTAGATTGCCACAGCACTAATTTTATTTCATCTGTTGGTGGTGGTATTGCCCCGAATAAACCAGAATCTCGAATTTCCTGTTGGAGTCTATTACGAAACAGGCTCTCATGCTGTCCGTTAAAAGCCCGCGCGTTTTGAATACCCTGATAAATACTGTTCCCGTAGAAAAACGCCCCAAGTATCCCAACAGGTACGGCAACTTCGTAACGTCCTCGGTCAGCGTAATAGAAACTCGCACTCCCCAGAACTGCGACGCTAATAAAAGCGTAGAGTCCATCAACAGTTCGTCCTGTATAAACCTGTCCACTGCCCGGTACGAACACTGAAAGCGCGCCTGCAATCGTTGGGGAACGGCGAGGCAAATTCTCAACATCTTTTACTTTTTGCGCTAATCTATTGCTAACGCCAGCAAAAGGACTCTCTGGATAAGCCAAAGAAACATCGTTCCACACTTGGTGTGCTTGTGTCCACTCTCTTTTATCTATGTGTAACACCCCAATTGTGAAGTGCACGCGCGGTGCCAAGTCACTCTCCGTATATTCCTCAAGAAATCGTTTTAGTGATGAAAGTCCCTGCTTACTATCACCTAACAAGATGTGGCATTGCGCAATGTTGTTCTTACAGCGCGCAACAAGGCTGCTTTCCGGATAGGTGTCAATCAGAAGTTGGTAGGTGTCAATTGCGTTTTTCAATTTGCCAGCATTCTGATAGGATGCGGCAACGCGAAAAGTTATAAAATCGCTTTCGGAGGCATCCGGATGTAGAAAGAGGAGTCGTTTATATTCGTGGGCGGCGTTGAGATAGTCACCTTCTTGGAAGAGTGAGTCTGCAAAAGTGGATTCTGCTGCTGTAGACAGCGGAATAGTACTGAGGAAAGTAAAATAGAGGATGCAGCTTACAAGCCCGTGTCGCGTTAAGATAGATAAGAAGGTTTTCATTTGGTATCGAGTTGGCTTTGCACGTGTTCTTTGCTGACTGCCCAAACGCTATTGCCAATCTCTATGAGTTGTGGGGCAAAACGGGAGTCTGAAATCTCGTTTTTGAAGCCGTTGCCACCATACGTGTTTAGTAGGATGAGAGCGAAGGCAATGACAAGCCCACCAGAAGCAATTCCGAAGCAGAATCCAAGTAGGCGGTTTACCCAACCCAAGACCCCTTTTTCGAGGATACGCTGGATACGTTCAAAAAGCGAATCAACGAGAATAGAAACGACAAGTACAATAGCAACAATGCTTAGCCATTTTGTCCAGTTCGGGTTTGCTATGAGTTTCTGAAGGAATGCCGAGAGTTGATGCCAAAATTGGCATGCCGCGAAGAATCCCATCCCAATTACGAATACACCCCAAACACTTCGGGTGAAACCCGCACGACAACAACTTATGCCCGCCAGTCCAACAAGGATAAGGATACCGATATCAAGTTTCGTCATTGTTTGTTGAGTGTTTTTGTATGAGAAGCCTACGATTCGCGCCCTAAGGGGTGTCCACAAAGGGGATTTCCTTCAGAGTTAGCCCAAAAGTCTGTTCAATTGCTGTCTCTGTAGGAATATCCTTACCTAATTGATGAAGCAGCTCGCGAATTTTGGAAAGACCGAATTGCTGAATAAGATATTCAACTATTACTGTGGATTGGATGTATGCCAGTTTCCGGTATTTCGCAGGGAGTTGGCTAAACGGTTCACTCAGGGCGGCAAAGGGGAGTAATCGCTTCGTTTGAACCGCCTGTTGCACATTGAGACGTTCGGATTGGAACATAGGACGTGCAATGCTTTGTGCCAGTCCTTCATCGAGCCATATAGGGCAATGTCCATTGGTTAGATGATGAATCAATAGATGTACCCATTCATGCCGAAGCAGCGCGTATAAAATGCCCAGAACCGGTTCACTAACTGCGCAGTATACCAACTGGATACTACCATCGTAGCAGCCACTAGCCCACTTCGGCAGCAAACGTTGCGATAGTTCGGTACCGTTTGTATTTGTAATTGAGATAGGTACGGGGGATAGGGGATAGTACCCGAGCATTTCACCCAGTTCCCCATAGGTTCGATGAATCAATCGACAGATATTCCACACTGTCTGGGAG
>JAKZUG010000037.1:0-2705 GCA_047516705.1 Candidatus Poribacteria bacterium
GAAAAGAGTTGCCCGGCAGCAACTCATTGAAAACCCACCGCCTTTACCTACCGGACAATATAGGACCATCGTCATAGATCCACCTTGGCCCATGACAAAGATAAAACGCGAAGTCCGTCCGAACCAAGAAGGTCTTGATTACCCAACCATGAGCGTTGAGGCAATCGCTGCGATGACCCTACCGCTCCCCCTCGATGCTTTTGTGTTTCTCTGGACAACCCAGAAGTATCTGCCCGATGCTTTCAACATCCTGAAATCATGGGGTCTAAAATATCGGTTTACGATGGTTTGGCACAAAAACGGCGGTATACAGCCCTACAATTGCGCCCAATTCAATGGTGAGTTCGTCTTGGTAGGATCAAAAGGCGCACCGATATTCGCCGACCTAAAAGCCTTTAACACGATATTCTATGCTTCTCGGAACGGGCATTCAGTCAAGCCCGATGAGTTCTACGACCTTGTCCGTCGCGTGACAATCGCTCCCCGTTTGGATATGTTCAGCCGCCGCGAAATTGATGGCTTTGATGTTTGGGGGAACGAAGTATGCGACAAGGAAGTCACGCAACATTAGACCGAGAAAAGGAAAAATTGTGGTTCCCTGTGCTAACCCGTCACGGTTTCACAGACCTACAACTCTCACCCGATGAGATGGATCAAGAAAACGCCATAGATGCCGAAGGATACGATGCGCAGGGCGAACCGAAGTCATTCGCCTTGCGCTCCCGCGATGTTGGGAGATACCGTCCAGCTCAACTCGCAGAATATAAACAACAGTTCACGATCCGGTACGCCCGTCCAAGAACAGAAGAGGTCGAATGGCAAAAACTCTTTGAAATGGGCTTGGAGGTGGTACCGAATTACTTCGTTTATGGCTGGTGCAATAGAGCCAGAACAGCGATAGACGACTATGTAATAATGGATGTTCATATTCTGCGACAGTTATATGAGCAAGGATATTTGGAGCGTTTCTACTTGAACACAAAAGTGAATACGGATTGGCGGAAGTCTACACTCCTATATATCCCGATACCTGAACTGCTATCGTTGCCCGGCACCAGCGAACTTATCGTCTATCACTCCGAAAACCACCCCGCGCTGGCGTGGTCCTGAACCTATGAATAAACCATTGAGAAATTGATGACTTTGACGTTTGGGAAACGAAGTATGTATCAAGAAGATTTAGCAAACTTTGAACGTAGACGTGAAAACGAGAGAAAATTGTGGTTCCCTGTGCTTGAAAAGCTTGGTTTTATAGGTCTAGAATCGGCACCTGATGAAGAAGACTATAAACACGTAATAGATGCGATGGGATACGATGCACAGTGGAACTACAAGTACTTTGCTCTGCGGACCCGAAGCGAATTTAATAGGAAGGGTGAGCCTATTCATCCAGCAACACTCGCGAAATGGAAACTTCAGTTCACGATGCGGTATGCTCGTCCAACTGGAAACCCTGTCGAATGGAATAAGCTGTTTGAAAAGGACTTGACTTTGCTACCAGATTATTTCGTTTATGGATGGCGCAATCAGGTCACTGGAAATATACATGAGTATATAATATTGAATGTCCCGACGTTGCAGCAGTTATATCGGGCAGAAAATTTGAATCGTTTCCGCGGTAACCAGCGGATTAACACAGATAGCCGGGGGTCGACACTTGTGTATATCCCGATACCTGAACTGCTATCGTTGCCCGGTACCAGCGAACTTATCGTCTATCACTCCGAAAACCACCCGCGTTGGCGTGGTTCTGAACCTATGAATAAACCATTGTAACCTTTTTCCTTCTGTGAAACACACTTCAAATAAGTTTTTGGGTGGCACTACGAAGCATACCGCATGGTGTGTCTGCCACCCTCCCACCTTCGCAGGGGGATAAAGGACTGGGACTGGTGAATCCAATTTAACGGTTATAGAGTACAGAAAACACCTCGCCTTGCAGATCGTGTAAGGCTCGGCGAGCAACCTACGTCTCTCAGGGGTTGAAATTGAAGAACTGCCTAAAAATATAAAGAAGGAAACAATGTCCAAAAATTCTCGCATTCGAGATAACAACATGTATGGCAAAGTTGCCGATTTTCTACAAGATAAGATCCAGCCCGGATCGTCTCTCTCCATCGTCTCAGCCTACTTTACGATTTACGCTTTCGACAAGCTCAGGAATGAGTTGACGGGCATCAAGAAACTGCGTTTTCTTTTTGGCGACCCCAGTGTTGTTGACGCAATGGATCCTCGAAAAAAAGAGAGCAAAACGTTTCGTCTTACAGAAGACGGTTTAGAACATCAGAATCCACTGTCTCAAAGCGAGATAGCCCGGGCTTGTGCTGATTGGATTAAAAATAAAGTCGAAATCAAGTCTGCGCGTAGTTCCAATTTACTGCACGGTAAAATGTATTATATCGCTAAAGACGAGGATGTGGATGCTCTTATCGGCAGTTCTAACTTCACCGTGCGAGGTTTAGGGTTAAGCAAGAATTCCAGTAACATCGAACTTAACCTTGAAGTTAACAACCAAGGCGACTGTGCTGACTTGAAAGATTGGTTTGATGACCTCTGGGAATCCGACGAAGTTCAAGATGTAAAAGAACAGGTACTGAAAACCCTCGAAGATGCGTATCAGGATAGAGCCCCCGAATTCATTTACTATAAGACCCTCTACCACCTTTTTGAAGAGTTCTTGGAAGATGCAGACGACACACCATTTT
>JAKZUG010000038.1:0-4895 GCA_047516705.1 Candidatus Poribacteria bacterium
ATGGGTATCGGGGCAGTGATGACGTGGATTCTCTATTTCCCCTGCGCTATAAGACGACGTGCCACCGCCTGAGAACAGAGAAAAACGCCTTTTACATTGACCCGTTGCACCCGATCCCAATCCTCCTCGGCAAGATCAACGACAAGTACCCGATCCTTACCCGCTATTGTCCCGGCATTGTTGACGAGAATATCAATTTTACCGAAATACGCGACGGTTTTTTCCACCATCTCACCAACCTGTTTTGCATCTGAAACATCTGCAACAACGCTGATGGCGCGTTGTCCCATCGCTTCAATCTCACGAACGACATCGGGTAATCCCTGCCACTCCGCCTGATCTGCGGCGTAAGGATGCTCGGTGATGTCGTTGACAGCGACATCGGCACCTTCTTTCGCCAATCGTGTCGCAATCGCACGTCCAATGCCGTTTTTGCCACCCGCCCCTGTCACCAAAGCGACCTTTCCATTTAGGTTATACATTCTGATACATCTCCTTTGACTCGCATTATTCAGCGTGGCTTTGCGGACCTTTAAGGCGACCAGAGGACGTACGTCGGGATATTAAATAGTGTCCCAAGCAGCGCCCACATTCCCACGAACACATAATCACCCATCACCAAACCTAAAAAGAACGGAATTGCGCGTTGATGTGCACGTAGACCGAAAACCGTGATGATGACGAACTTCACCAGCCAACCAAGGAAAACAGAAAACCAGAAATCGGCAAGTCCACCCCACGTTGCGGCAGTCATCACATACCCAATAGGATGGAAGGGCCACCACATAAATTTATGACGCAGGAAATAGAGAATCCACGTCATCACTGCGCCGATACCCATAGATTGTGTGCCATCCCAATTGGGACCGGTAGGGTTGTTAATCCACCGTTCCAAACGTCTACCGAAAACTTCCTCACCGATACCGACGATGTAGCCGTGTACAGCGAATGCCCCGGTCTCATAAAGGAGATAGAGGAATGCCCAAAATGACGCGAGTGTCCCGATAACAATTGCGAACATCATCACCCAGACCAGCTTTCGGCTGTTTATGCCTGCACGCTCGGCGAGTTTGAATCCCTCCAATTGATTCGGCATCGGATGCGAAACGTTAAGCCGATTCAACCAATAGTAGAACGAAATAATTGTGAGATTCTCGGTCCCGACGAATCGTGGTCCGAAGGTGACTGCCATCAACCGTGCGGGATCAAGCGCGAGAATCTCATGTGATGGCGGCCCGAATTCGGCACGCACGCGCGTTACACCGAGTGCCATCAGGATAAAAATGACGATAAAACCGAGCACGCCGCCTAAAGACATACCTGCTTTCACTGAAAATAGCGTGAGTCCGATGCCCCCGATGATTAACCCGATGACAGCAATACGATAGGGCATCGGTTCATTTGAATCATCAAACGCGTTCTTGCCTGTCCAGCAATTCTGGATAACATCACGGAGATGTCTCCGAGTCCCCCACAACGCGAGCGCACCGACAGCGAGCCATGCCCCACCTGCGCGTTCCGCAAAATAGAGTTCCCCTTCACCCATCATCCCGCTACGAACAATCCGTTCCGCTTTTCCAAACAGATAGAAAAACCACGCCGACATCGAGATATCCAACGGCACAAAGAACGTCAACCCGATAATAAAGGGGTAAGCGGACAGTGCTATCCCCCCAATGGCGTTCCACGGCTTATCCGTGAATAGATGGCTGATAGAATAGTAATTAAGTTGGATAAATGGAATCTGGGGGAATAGGTGACTCAATCCTGCGAGAATTTCAACAAACCCGGCAACCGAAAAACCTACCCACATTGTGCCGTTTTTGTAAAAACTTTTCCGTCCCTGCGCCATCTGAAGCGGTAATTGGATGATCGGGTACGCCAACTTTTCACGCTCTGTCCACTGCACGCGGATGATGGTGATCAGACATATCAGCGTAAACCAGAGCAGTGTGACAAACCCTGTCCATACTAAGATTGGCACCATCCATCCACGTAGATGCTTCGGAAGATAAAAGGTCGAACCGCCCTTAAAGTAGGCATCGAGTGCGTAATCCTCAGGTACAAACCACGTCGGGATGTAACGCCAGAAGAGAGATGCCCATTCGTTTTCGGGAGTGGCGAACCTGAAGGGATGCGCCAGTGTCCCGATGAGGAACGTCATCATGGAATGCCCACCGATAGTGGATACCATGACGACCATGATGTAGATAACGAGGAGTTCCTGCGTAGTTAGGGCACTACGGGGTGCTATCTTTTTCCAAGCGAAATTGAAGCCGATGACCGCAAAAAGGGTGAAAACAGCATTGAAGAAGAGCGAGACGAAGTTGAGGAGGAACTGCGGCTGAATCATCTCCGCAGCATAGGCAAGCCAGTAGGCGTTCCCGATAACAAGGAGTGTACCAATCAGGAGTGCACGGATCGTGATTCCAGATGTAAAGGAGGTACGAGGTTCTGGCATGTTTAAATTGCGGTCGAATTTCAGCAATCAGCAAAGAGATTTCGGTATATCTAACCCCTCTTGCTGACTGCTGACTGCTGATGGCTGACTACTGACTGCTTTATTACTGTTTAAGGGATCCCCACGCCACTGCGAGTTTGCCGGAAGGCTCAACGGCTAATATCTCATCGTCAAAAGTGAGATCTCCGTAAGCAAGCCCATCCCATGCACCGCCGGGTGTCCACCCGATCTGGTGTTCGCGTCCCCCGTTCTCACAATCGTTCATGTGGAAACTGAGCCCAATCGTCAACCCATCTTTCGCTTTGAAGTTCTTCCCTTCCCCCGGGTTTGCAAACTCGGGATTGCCGCGCGGTTTCGTCGGGTCAATGGCGACCTCGTAGATGTAATCATCCCCATTCTTGATCAACACCCATTCGGTGTTATCCTTTGATGCGGCGGCGGATAGGTCCTTGCCATTGGCACCAAGTGTCCACTGAACGAGGGTTTCGCGCACCATGCCGTTTTTGAAATCAAACATAAATTCGACGCTATCGTCTACCCACCACATCGCATCCGGCGGATGGATGTCTTGGAGTTCATCGTCTGTGATCTCAACGGCGAAATAGATACGAGTCGGGTCTTGCGCACTCCACGCGACTCTGCCTTGACCGCTAAAATCATTGGCTTTCGGGATACCGGCACCGACATCTTTCAACTCATCAAAGGCAACTATTTCGGCGCGTTCCCATTCACCGAGATTACCGTCTATCTTGATATTCCTAATCTGTTTCGCAACATATTCCTTATCGCGCTTCGCATCGACAGATATGTTTATCGTACAAAACAACAGCGCAACGCCTGTTATCACCAGGGCTGCGACTTTAAACTTCATTAACTTTTTCATTGGAGTATTCCTTCGTTTTTAAACTTTTGAATCAGCCGTTCCTGTGTGCGATTTCCCTTCATTAAACTGCACGCACCGCACAACAACTGAAGATTATCAGGAGCATCGGTGCCCCCTTTCGATTTCGCCACAATATAATCGACTGTCATATTGCGAAATGGAAACAGTACCTGACAGCCATTACATTTACCTTCCTGAATTCCGAACAGTGTCTGTTTATAGGTTTGATCCTGCTTGTAAAGTTTAGGTTTATCTTTCCGATGGTTGACCCGCTTGATGATCCCCTTCTGTTCCAGACGCGACTTAACCAATTCAAAAGATTTTGGACTTAAATCAATGCCTATCCACTGGCGTTGTAACCGCTCAGCAGCAACGCATGTAGTAGCACACCCACAAAACGGATCAAGTACCATATCATCAGGGTTGCTACTCGCGCCAATAATCCGCTCTAACAGTGCAATCGGTTTCTGCGTAGGATATCCGATACGCTCTTTACTTCTGGCGGTTAAGTTTGGAATATCCACCCAGATGTTGTTCAGTCTTTTGCCTTTTTGTTCATCAAGATACCGCTTATAGCGTGGAACATTTCCGGGTCGCGTTTGAACGATATGTCCTGCTTCTATCTCTTTACGCATACGTGCTTCCGCCCAACGCCACGTTCTGACAACACCCATCACCTCATACGTAAGATGAGAATCAGGGTCGTGGGTCTGAGCAGTTACGGAGGTGTGTGAAAAACGTCGGTCCGTTTCCGGTTCAACACAATAATATTGGCGTTTTGTTTTTTCGTCCAAATTCGCCATATCGTAGGGAATCGTGACTGCCTCAACGTTCCAGACATAGGTATCACTTTTTGAATATCGGAAGATAATGTCGGAATCTCGTGCTAACCCTTTTTTGAGGTTTCCTTTGGTAGTTATCGCCCGTTGCCAGATAATCTCATTTCTAAAATTATCTTTCCCAAAAATGCTATCCATCATCATTTTGAGGTAATGGCTCGCGTTATCATCACAGTGGAGATAAAGCGTCCCGGTCGGTTTGAGGATTCGGAACATCTCCAGCATCCGGATGCTCATCATGATGAGATAGGCTTTCATGGACTTCCCATGGCTGAACTCGGCAGCACTGATAGCATGATAGAGTTCGGATTCTTTCTCCGCCAGCTCACCGTGGGATGTGTCATCCAGATCATCCAACGCCCAAAAGTCTTTGAACGCTGCCCCCGCAGCTTCGCTGCCTACTGATGCCTCAAAGGTTCGGTTGGAATTGAACGGCGGATCCAAATAAATCAGGTCGATAGAATTTGTGTCAAGCCCACGAAGTACATGAAGATTGTCATTTTCAAAGATGGTTCGGTTCTCGACCTTCATTCTATCTCCTACAATGCCGTGTGTAGACGCGCTTCGGAAGCGCGTCTACTGGGAAGCTTGCTGTTCCTACTGTCGTGCTTTGATAGCACCCCACGTCGCGGCGAGTTTGCCATTAGGGTCAACAGCGAGTCCTGTTTCAGCCTTGAAGCTTTGATTGACTTCGGCTTCCTCAAGGACCCGA
>JAKZUG010000039.1:0-5221 GCA_047516705.1 Candidatus Poribacteria bacterium
AGGGCGTCTAAGAGTTCATCAGGTGTTACATTCAAAAACGTATCCTGCTGTCCCGCGAAACTCGCTTCTGCCAGATCCTCCGCTGTGGCACTGGAACGCACTGCGACTGTAGCTGTCTGCAATTTTTCTCTCGCCGTGTGGATTTCTGCGACGAGTTCTGGCGACAGTTCAGTATCTTTAACGCTGCTTTCATTCTGTTCCGATAGACCTTGAACAGACAATCGGTAGGCATCTGTAGTGACACAAAAACCATTCGGCACTGGAAACCCTGCCCTCGTTAGTTTTCCGAGGTTCAACCCTTTTCCGCCGACGCAGGGCACGTCAGCATCGTCAATTTCTGAGAAGTGTTTGATAAATTGCATGCGCTTAAATGGATCTGTGCGGGGTAGAAACGATTGAGGATAGTATATCAGAATCTATCTGCGGAATGCAAATGAGTCTGGTGTTTCCGTTTCATGGAATAGAAAGAAGGTGGGCTTAAGAGCATAGAGGCTTGTTCGTAACCAGCCTCTATAACGTTTTAAAACAACAAAGACACTGACATGAGTGTTAGTTATCATCATCGTCGTCATCGTCATCATGGTCATCGTCATCATCATTGTCGTCATCATCGTCGTCATCATTGTCGTCATCATCGTCGTCGTCATCGTCATCGTCGTCGTCATCGTCGTCATCATCATCATCATCATCATCATCATCGTCGCCATCATCGTCGTCGTCATCGTCGTCATCATCGTCGTCATTATCGTCGTCATCGTGTTCGTCATTATCGTCGTCATGGTCATCGTCATCATCGTTCCAGTCATCACCGCGGTTATTGAAAACCACTGCTTCTTGTTGATTAATCCAATCAATGAAGCGTTGAATTTCCGCATCGCTCAATCGAGGACCCCCAAGAGGCATTCTACCTGAAACGATTTCTTCAATAATATCGCTGCTTTGAGCGTTTCCGGGAATGAACACAGGACCGTCCTCCCCTCCCCTTATGAAAGTTTGATATGTGCTGAAATTGAGACCATCGGGTCCTTTAGCGTCGTGACAACCTGCATACGCACATCTCGCTGTAAGAATAGGTAAGAGATTTTGTTCAAAGGAAGCCTCAGTTTCAGTAGAAGAAGGCTGCATGGCTTCAGATAGAAGGTCAGTGGCTTGTCGTATATTGCTTTCGTCAGTACCGCAGCCAAGGATGGAAAATAGCAATCCAACACTAAGCATGAAAAATATGTATGTGTTTATAGACACGGTGGTTAACTCTCCTATGTTTGGATATTTATAGTAACTTTAGCAAATACAATGCCAAGCCTGAAATAGGTGAGAAGTGTCCTGATTCCATAGACTTTTCGGATTTTTCTGGAGTAAAAATGAACATATCTGTTCAGAATATGAACATCTTAAGAGAATCCTTAAAACGGGATAGCGGAAAATTTTGGCTACCTCTTAATTAATCTGTAATCAAATTTGGCGTTACCAAAAACGAAGTGTACCTACCGGTGATTTTCTAACGGACATGGAATACCCGTTCTTTGCTATTCCGTCCGAGACTGTGGTTGCACTGAAGGGGTGGTAGTTATATCCTTACGCAAAACTTACAAATTAGTTGATTCCGTAAATATATGAATAAATCGTGTTTGTTGGAATGTGAAACGAGTCTTGAGGGAGGATAGCATTGTCAAACTGGCATCAATTTTGCACGTCTCTATTTACAGTTTATTAAGATGCGTGTTGTGTATATTTTTAAATTTTTGTGTATTATGAAAGTGAGAAATGACTACTATGTTGACAATAGAGAAAAAAATGGTATTTACACTCTTTTTTGCGTTTATGTTCTGTATTTGGGGCTGTGGCAAAAGTTTTGACGATTCCGCCGCTGAGTTGGGCTTGGCGTTTGACAGTCCGACAGCCAGTGGTAGACTTGCCCCTTCCTTTAGTGCTGATATTTCACCTATCCTCACACAGCGATGTGCGCTCGCGGGCTGCCATGTTGCTGACGGACCAGAAGATGTGGATCTCAGGACTTACGCGACGCTTCAAAAGGGTGGGGAACATGGTGCTATAGTTATTGCGGGGGACGCAAGGGAGAGCGAGCTTGTCGAAGAAATTGTTAAGGGCAAAATGCCGCCTGACGGTCCCCCGCTGGAAGCCTCCGAGATCCAACTCATCATTGATTGGATTAACAACGGCACAAAGGAGAACTAAATCTCTTTAGTATGGTGGGATACTCGCCGCCTCGTTTATGCTTGATTGCTGCGATAACGCGCGGGACAGTTTACAGTTCGGTCGTTTTTCACGGAAGTTTCCAGACTACTACACATTGTGGAAAATAAAATTCAATTTTATTAAGACCAGGAGGTCTACCTCAGTGTTCAATACCAATTGCCGGTATCAGAAGTATCTAATTCTCCAAGTCCTACTTTGGTGTGTAAGCAGCTTTCTCGCGGTTTTAGCCCAAGAGGAAACGGAACCTATCCAGTTGGAAAAAATTGTTGTAACACCCGGCCGGTTCACGATTTACGACGGTGTATCTGCAAGGTTATCACTTTCCAAACGGGACATTGAGCGTTTTCCTTTAATCGACAACGATGTGATGCGAGCGGCGCATATTTTTCCGGGTGTAGTCTCAAGCGACTACAGTGCACGATTCAGCGTGCGAGGCGGTGAGAAAGATGATATCTCTGTCAGATTAGATGGTATGGAACTTTATAACCCCTATCACTTACAGGATTTCGGCGGCGCGGTGTCACTGGTTGGACTCGGTTTAATTCAACGCACTGATCTCCTAATGGGAGGGTTCCCAGCAGAATATGGCGAAAAGATGTCTGGTGTTTTTGACATCATAACAAGGCCACCGAATGCCGAAAGGATTTCTGCGAACTTCGGGTTGGATCTCATTAACGCGACAGCTATGATAGAGGGTCCCTTCTCTAAAAAGGGCGGATGGATTTTGTCGGCGCGCCGCGGTTATGTCGATCTGATTCTCGCTCTCATGAATGCTGATGAAAAATATAAGCCACAATACGCCGATGTCTATGGAAAACTGACGTACCAATTGACTCAGGCAGATACACTGACCTTCAATGGCTTATACGGTTGGGATAAAAACCGGATCCGAGGAGAGGGGATAGACAACGATTTGGATTCCCGCTATGATAATTCAACGGTGTGGGGCAAGTGGCGACACACATTTGGCACGTCGAATTGGACGGATGTCTTCGTTTTTGGAGGCACATCGCTTCAGGATAGGAGGACAGGGAAATCTGATTTTGACAACCGCGATTTCCGGTTCTTCGGTACAAAGGCAGAATTTACATCAAACATTTTTGAACAGCATACCTTCCGTAGTGGCATAACATGGCGTTGGTTAGCGGCGCAATACCAATATAACGTACAGGAACGGCAGGCAGGCATAAACCTTTACAAGTCAACCCTCGCGGATATTAGCAACAGTGGGAACGAACTCAAGGTATTCCTGCAAGATGAGTGGCAGCTCCATCCGAGACTCGCACTCAACGTGGGCGGGCGTTACGTGGCTCAGAGTTATCGGAAGGCAGGGGTTCAAAGTTATGAGATTGGTCCTCGAATCGCCCTTGCGTTAAAGCCGGCGAGAAATCTGGTCCTGCGCGGCGCATGGGGCATTTATTACCAACCAATTCATCTGATGGGACTGCCTGTAGAGGATGGCGTTGAAACGGTCGGGCGCGCTGAACAAGCCATCCATTACATTTTCGGCGTGGAATACACACCCACCGATAGTTTCTTGGTACGGGCAGAAGGGTATTATAATACCTTTTCTCATCTTGCCGGACGGCTGAGAGAGTTTGGACGGCAGAGCCATATTTTCGTTTCCCCTGAATCCGGAAATGCAAAAGGTATAGACGTGTTTATAACCCATGCAGTCTCACACCGTCTGACGTGGACTGTCGGTTATGCTTATGCCATTGCAAAAGAACAAGTAGAAGGCAAGACGGTTTTTCGGCAGTACGACCGGCGGCACTCTTTCGCCTTGAGCAGTAACTATCGACTGTCTCCGATGTGGTATGTCTACCTCAGCTGGCGTTTCCATACAGGCGAACCGAATACTCCATTGTTTCACACGGAAGTGCAGTTACCGACAGGAGATATCGCGTGTGAACGGCGGTTCGGCGATACGCGTTCGGAGCGACTGCCAGCGTACCATAGTCTCGATTTTCGGATTACAAAGCGGAATCCCTATAGAAGATGGGAAATGACGTGGTATTTCCAGATTTTAAACTTATATAATCATACAAATGTGGATCACTATGCGTTTAGCGAAATTCAAGATGAAAAGACAGGAGCGATTATCGGTTGCGACATTGAAGAAGAACCGCTCTTTCCAATTGTACCGACATTAGGGATTACTGTGACGTTTTAATAAATAGAGGCTGGTTTCGTAACCAGCCTCTATAACGTTTTGAAACAACAAGACATTGACATGAGTGTTAGTTATCGTCGTCATCGTCGTCGTGTTCGTCATGCTCATCTTCGCCATTATGCTCGACATCCATTTCCTCATGCTCGTCCTCGTCCTCATGTTCATCTTCGCCATCATGCTCAGCATCCATGTCGTCATGCTCATCTTCGCCATCATGATCGACATCTATTTCCTCATGAGCATCCTCATGCTCGTCGCCGTGTTCTTGCTGGATGACCCCGTCTTGGACTTTTTGTTGGTTAATCCAATCAACGAATACTTGAATTTCGGCATCAGGCAACCGGGGACCATCAGGAGGCATTTTGCCTGAAACAATTTGTTCAACGACCTTCACTCTCTTCAGCATTCCCTGGGATGAATATCGGCCCGTGTTCTCCGCCCGCAATGAAAGATTCGTATGTCCTAAAATCTAAACCGTGAGGACCGTCGACGACATGGCACCCAGCAAGCGCGTATCTCGCCGTGAGGATAGGCAGAATGTCCTGCTCAAAGGAAGCTTCAACAACATCAGCGGATTCGTGAACGTCCATAGGTGACGATGTATGATCAGGCAGTAGGATATTACTCCGATCGCGCGCACATCTTTTAGCACCTCTTGACAAATCCCCGCGAATTCGGTACACTGCAAAAAGATGTTTCAGAACGCGACCGAAATTCTCACTTTAATCGCTTCTGCTGCCGTGCAGTGGCTCTTTTATCGGAAACGTTTGCCGAAGGACTTCGTACCCGAACGGATTCTTGTTATCAAACTTGATCATCTCGGGGATGTCC
>JAKZUG010000040.1:0-4437 GCA_047516705.1 Candidatus Poribacteria bacterium
GCTATGCACAAGGCACTGAGATATTTCTTCGGTATCAGCGTGAAAACCGGTTTTTCGGTTGGGTTGCCTACGCCTATGCGTTGTCTAAACGCCGCGACCGGGCTGGCGAACCGTATCGCCCTTATTCGTTTGATCAGACGCACGTCGCGACACTCGCTGCTAGCTACGATCTCACTCCCACATGGGAATTTGGCGCAAAATGGCAATATCGCACTGGTAACCCGTATACCCCCGTTGAAGACGCGAGAATCCAGTTCGATCCGAGGAATGGAAGGCCTATCTACATCCCCATTTATGCTGAAACGAATTCCGACCGGTTACCGACTTACCACAGATTGGACCTGCGCGTCAGTAAAATCTTCCAATTCGCAAGATGGAAACTCGGGATCTTCTTGGAACTCCTGAATGCTTATAACCGAAAGAATTTGCTTGATTACAGATATAGCGACGATTACAAAACACGGGACAATATCAACCAACTGCCTATCCTTCCTTATTTGGGAATTACAGCGGAATTTTAACCCGAGTTCCTTGTAAAAGAATCTATCCGCTAACACTTGCCGAATTAAATGAGGGTGGTTCATTATTCGCGGCGTTTTCGTATCGCAAACTTGCCTCGTAGTGAGAGTTTGCGACTGCCAAATGATTTATGAACCACTCGCAATTAATATGAACCATCCGCAACTATGATAATAAATAATAGAAGTGATTAAATCGCAAGTTAAACCCATAATGTCACAATAATCGTGAAAACCAACAAAACAATAAAGAGACACTTTAAAGGCGGCAGACCCCTCCCTCCTCGCTGGTGGAGTTTCTAACCGTGCCACAATAAATCGAAATACTCAGGAGACAAAAAGTTGAAAAAGATACTGCTCCTTTTAATTTGCATAGTCCCGTTCAGTGCCTTCGCACAAACTGATGACACCGCCCAGTCAGACCCAGTAGTGGATGAAGCATCACGTCCTGTCGTTAAGTTAGACCCAGTAACGGTTGAAGCAGAAAAGATAGAAAAAAAGCCGCGACATACTTTGGACGGCACCTTTATCAGGAGTGCTACAGGCAGCGCAGGAGACCCACTACGAGTTTTAAATCACCTCCCCAGCATTGGTGTCTTCAACGATTTCGTCGGAATCCTCTCTGTACGAGGTGGAGCCCCCGAAGATAATCTCTACTATTTCGATCGACTGCCGTTAGGATACCCCTACCATCTACTCGGAATCATCTCAACAGTCAACGCTGACGTGATTGAAAATATTGAGGTGTACCCGGGTGGATTCGGCGCAGAGTTCGGTGCTGACTCACAAGCCGTAATTGACATCAACTCTCGCACGATAACCGATACGCAACTCGGAGGAGCATTCAACGTCAACTATGTCTATTTACAAACTTTCCTTGAGGGGAATATAGGAGAACGAGGGTATTGGTACGCCTTTGGGCGGCGGAGTAATATGGGTCCCCTTTTTGAATTGCTGCCACGTCTGTTCGAGATTGAGAACGATTTGGTGACCGAGGTACCACGTTTCTGGAGCTATCAGGGCAAGGGAGTCTACCAATTAAGTAAAACGCACAGGTTGGTCATCAATGCCATCGCAGCGGACGATTTCGGAGAATTGAACTTCACTTCGGATGAAGTATCTGAAAGCGACCTTCCAGGTCCGCTGAGTTCAAGCAACCCTTTCGATTCACAAGGAATCCATCTCTATTCTGAAGAACAGGATGTATTTGAGTCAATTGTGTCACTCACGCGTTCCTTTTCTCGCACGGTGCTTCTTTTTGGCGACGGTTACTTTTATCGGGACGCGCGAAGTATCTACGCGTTGCGAGGCGACCTCAAATACTGGGTCAACCATCCGAAGACATTTTTGGAATCCGGGTTCTCACTTTCAAGTCTCCCTACATCACTTATTAGTGTCGGTGCGCGTCCGCCTGAAGAAGGGGATCCAGACTATGACTTCAGGCTTAAACAAGATGGAGAGAAAGTCCTCACCCACATATCCAAGAGCCTCCACCGCCTGGAAGGGTACTTGCAAGCAACGCAGGACTTGCCTTCGCCGCGCTACGCCGACCTTTATGCAACTGTCGGGATGCGTGCAAATTACTTCAATCTCATAGACGATTTTTCACTTCAACCGCGTGGGCTCCTCGGTGTGACACTTGGACCGAATTTTGAGGATACCGAAGGACTACATCTTTTTCCGGTAGATCTCCGTTTCATGTACGGCAATTACGTTCAAAACCCACAGTTCTACCAAGTTGTGCTTGGAAAGGAAAATCCAGAGATTGCCCCGAGTCTGGCAAGGCATTATGTTGTTGCTTTGGAAAAAGAGTTAACCCCACTTACAACGAAAATCGAAATAGCGGGCTATTACAAAGACCTGCGCGACATGATTACTTACAACGAATCCGAAAGACGTTATCGGAACCAACGGACAGGACATGTGAAAGGAGTTGAGGTTTCATTGGAGCATGAAATCGGCGAAGCCTTTCGTGGCTGGCTCTCTTATGCCTATACCATCTCTAAACGCCAAGATTCCCCGAGGGATGACGAGCGTTTTTATATGCATAACACGCCGCATGTTGTGACGATCGGTCTGAATTATCTATTAGAATCGTTGGAATTTGGCGCAAATTGGCAATACAAAAGCGGTGTACTATATTCGCCGTTAGTAGACCGAGAACCGTATACCAACCCCTTTAATAAAAACGAAACGTGGCTACCAATTTACGGTGATCCCCAGCGCAAAGCTCCATATCACCGATTGGATTTACGGTTTCACTGGTCTTTCTTGATCTATAGCAGATTGAAGGGTGGATTAACGCTTGAACTGTGGAACGCTTATAACCGCACCAATTTCCTCCAAGTTCGCTACAATGCTGACTTTACAAAAGAAGTGCCGATCGCCCAATTGCCTATAGTCCCGTTCCTTGCGGTGACGTTGGAATTCTGATAATCCTGTCCAACTTTTGTTATACTTAGGACTTACGCAGACAGGCGATAAAGGGTTCCTTACTACCTACAGATACCCCTTGGAAATACGCGTGTTTCTCAAAAGCTGCGTGGTTCGTAGTAGCGCAATTCATTGCGCCTTGCGTAAGCCCTGATAAAAATCCGCCTACACTCCACAAATGCAAACAGACCGATTTGACAACAGCATAATAGTTAAGGCACACCGAAACTTATAGTAAAATCTACAATTACTTGGACATTGGGGTAGGCGGGGTTACATGAGGTTTAAGTAAATAATTCGGTAATGCATCAGCGACCTCTTGCTGTAGGAGCGAGCTGTGCTCGCGATCCGTAAGGATTGTCCACATAAACAATTACCGAATTAATATTTTAATCTTCATCAAACCCCGCCAGCGAAAGAGGGAACTCTTGTTCGCCGAAGTGTCAACATATTTTCTGATTTTACTATAAATAGGACAAAAATGCAAAAACGCCGACATCTCAAATTTATATAGTCCAATTCGCCTCCTTTTTCGTCTTTATAATTAGAAATTAGACTCTTTCCTTCCCCAAAGGAGGCAATGTTTTTGGACGAGTATCTATCTTCTTCACCCAAATTCCAAAAGATCGCAATCCCCTTGTTTGTCATTATGCTATTGCACACCCTTGTTGTCAACGGACATGCCGAGTCAAACAACAACCAGATTAAAGCATATCGCACCTACGAGAGCATCGAAATTGACGGCGATTTAACGGAAGCGGATTGGCAGCACGCGCAACCGATGGACAGGTTTGTGCAGGTCGAGCCACATGTAGGCGAAAACATGTCTGAACCAATGGAACTTCGGATTCTCTACGATGATGAGAACATTTACTTTGGTTTCACCTGTTTCGATTCAGACATGTCCAAACTCATCGCAAACGAAATGCGTAGGGATGCACGCGACCTACACGAAAACGATAACGTTTTTGTGCTATTGGATACATACAATGACAAACGGAGCGGTTTTTTCTTTCGGATGAACGCCCTTGGGGCAATACAGGACAGAGTCATCACCAACAGCGGTGACACAATGAACACGGATTGGGATGCCGTTGTCGCATGCAAGTCGAAAATCAATGATTCCTACTGGACAGCGGAGCTCAGCATTCCGTTTAGCCAACGCCGCTTTGAAAAGAACGACCCAATGACATGGGGCATCAACGCCGGACGTGGGATCGCGCGCTATAGAGAAGAGGCGATATGGATGCCCGTTCCATCCTCTTATGGCGGTAGGGCAAAATACCGAACAGCATACGTCGGTAACCTTGTCGGATTGGAAGGGATCGCACCATCCCGAAACTTAGAAGTCCTCCCGTACGTTTTGCCTGGAATTACGCAAGTCCGTAATGACGATGCGACATTCCAGACGACGCGCGAATTTAAACTCGGATTTGATGCAAAATACGGTATCACCTCAAATCTCACCGCCGATATTACCTATAAC
>JAKZUG010000041.1:0-2904 GCA_047516705.1 Candidatus Poribacteria bacterium
CGTTGCGTTGCCGTTCGTCATCGGACAGGTCTTGAAGCACCATGCCACCGAGTGCGACGAGACGCAATTCACCAGTTGTCGTGCGCCAAGAGATGTCGCTACCCTTCCGCCAGCCCGGTTTGAGCGTCAGCGTGAGGTTAATTTTTTCGCCGTGGCGATTGACTGTTGCTGGCAGTGTGCTGTTTTCTGGCGCGCGGTGTAACACCCATTGTACATCGGCAATCGAGATGATTGGTTGACCATCAAGCGTTAATATTTCATCGGCACGCCGGAATCCATCTTTCTCGGCGGGTGAGTCGGACGCGATTTTGCTAATCTTCGCGCGATGCTTGGGTGAAAATGCAGTCCCAAAACATCTGGCATCGGAAACGGATAAAGGGCTTCGTCCGGAATTGGCTTCCGGTCGTACCAGTGGATCTCACGCTGTGCCTCACCGATCTGGTGGCAGTGGATGTACTGTTGGTTTATCCGACTGTCGAAATCCAACGTTGCCGAATAACGCAACAACGCAGGGAACGCCTCTGGCGTTTTCTTTATCGGCTCAGGTCCGGTCTTCGCGGCTAAACCTGCCTTGTTTTCTGGGTATCCCTCGTGTAATGCAAGAGCGGCTTCAAGTGCCCCCTTGAAACCCTCAATAGAGATGTCTTTCGCGGCGTTTTCGTATTCAGCACGTGTGCCGAAACGTCCATAGATCGTCTTATCGGCATTCATGAAGAACGCCGCGAAGGTGAGATCATAATCGAATTGGAACAGTGATAGGTCCATGCCGTTACCTTGCACCATGCGCACTCGCACGAACTGCTCCATCAATTCCTTAATTTGTTTGTCGTGACGAACAACCTGTTCGTCAAAGCCTTGGCAGGACTCTCACGGCACTCACCGGAAAACGACGAGCAGCGGTTGTCCTGTTTCTTCTGCCTGAGCGATGCCTTTAGCGAGGTCATTGTAGATCCAGTAGCCGGTTGACTGCACCGCCACCTGATCCTCCGCAACCTTTTCATCACCGTGCCCGAAGCAGAATAATGCAGCGAGTAATAGTATTCCGAGTATTATTCCCGGGATCCGAAACTTCATCAGTGTATGCTCCTTTCATTTTTTGTTTTAAATAAAAATATTCAGGATCAGAGGGTGCCTCTGTGCCTGAAAGCCAGTGTTCCCAGCTTTTAATAGTAAGTTTGAAACCATCAAACTATGCCATAAAAAGCGGAAATTTCTCATTAATCAGCATAAGCGGTTCTTGATTCGCAAAGACTCGGTAGGCACGACTGATGAACGTCTCACCTTCAAGGTGTGCGATAGCAGGCGGCAGGTCGGTCAAAGTCTCGATACCGCACCAGAGCAGCTCACGCCAGGTCTCTAAACAACTGCGCCGCAAAAGTCCTCCTAATCCCTGCTTGTCGGATTCTAAGCCGTCCAAAATGGATTTCGGTAGACGTTGTGGCACAATTAGCGAGTCCGCGTAGGTATGAATTATCGGAGATAAGTCATCTTGTAGATGGCCTTGGAGTGCTACCTGCCGTGAGATAACTGCTCCTCCGGCGGGCAGTCTAAGCCAAATATGTTCAGTCGGTAAAGTCTGTTCCGTTTGCTGTAGCAGCACGACCTCTACCGGCGCGAACGTATACGCTTCGATGAATCGTGTAACTGTTCCGTCTGTGACGAGCAGCCCTCTTTGAAATGGGGTGAGACGTGCGAGGTTGATTTCTTTTAACGTCGCAGGTTTATCGTCTTGTGCGATAAAAAGTGATTTCATGCGTGTGTTAACGAAGATGCCTGTTTGTTCGGTTGTGTCTGTTTTCATGGTCAACGTTCTCTTTCTTGTGTAAAGGAGGCACGTTCACTCAAAAGTGACATGCAATATTTAGATTTGTTATATGCATTTAGACATAGGAATCTGGAAAAGGTTCGGAACTACGCCTTATTATATGCTAACGAGAATTATCGTTCTTAACAGAGGCATTCAGTTTTCAGTTATCGGTTGTCAGAGAAATAGTTTTCAGTTTTCAGTTTTCAGTTTTCAGAAGAATTGGTTTTCAGTTGCAGGTTATCAGTTGTCAGAACTCGGATTTATAAGATTATAGGATTTTCAGTATAACAGACACACCTTGCGTGAAACTGGTCCGTTTATCGCATTACCGACATATCTCTCTTAACTTCATCAACTTTATCAGCAAGGTTTCCGAGTGTCGCGACCGGAAGTTGCTCCTACAGCAAGAGCAAGTTGTTGAACGAAAGATCAAAATTAAGGAACACTTAATGTCAAAAATTCTACACACCCGTTCATGGATATGCATTTGACAAATCAATCGCGAGGGTGTATACTATGGACAAAACTAAATCTCAATAAGGTGAACGTTATGATTCCTGATGATGTTTACCTCCGAAAAACAGCAGCAGGAGATGACGAAGCAAGTGTCCAAGGTTTTAAACGCCGCTCTATCTCTTTTTTTAGTCAGTACCTTTTTATTTTTCTGTGGTTTCGCTGCAGTCGCAGAAGAACTCCCTTTATCCCTCGGCAAACACCTCTTCGAGCAGGGCAATTACGATGCTGCTATCACCGAATACAAACGCTTCCTCTTTTTCCATCCAGATGATCCGCGTGTCGGTGAGGTATATTACAACATCGGGCTTGCCTACAAAGCACAAGGCTTATGGACGGACGCAGTTACTGCCCTACGGACCGCAACACATCTCTCCATAGATAATGAGACGAAATCGGAATACCAATTAGCACTCGCTGTGACACTAATTGCCACCAAGAACTACGATCTCGCTCAGTTGGAATTGATTAAGGTAAAGCTGCGAAACCCATCTGCCCGAGTCCACCAACGCACACTTTTCTTGCAAGCGGTTGCCTATATCTACCAATTTCGATGGGAAGAGGCGCGTAGCGTCCTGAGTGAC
>JAKZUG010000042.1:0-12238 GCA_047516705.1 Candidatus Poribacteria bacterium
TGTATTGTCCGGGAAGTTCAAAAGGGTAGAGGCAGCCCACACGGCGGTGTTTTCTTGGATATAGCGTGGATTAAGGAAAAAATTCCGAACGCTTCTGAGCATATCCGTAGGAAACTGCCGAGCATGTACCATCAATTCAAAGAACTCGCCGACATCGACATTACACAAGAACCGATGGAGGTGGGACCGACGACGCACTATATCATGGGCGGCATCCGCGTTGATGCAGACTTACAGATGACAGCGGTTCCAGGACTCTTCGCGGCAGGTGAATGCGCTGCGGGTTTACACGGTGCGAATAGACTCGGGGGCAATTCGCTATCTGATCTACTCGTTTTCGGCAAACGTGCCGGTGAATACGCTGCACAGTTTGCGATGCAAAATGAGGCAGTCCCAGTTGATGAAACAGTAATTGATACAATCACTGCGCACACCTTAAAACCGTTCGAGAATCCGGCAGACAATGGCAATGGAGACCAAATGGGTCCATACGACATTCAGGCGCAACTCCAAGACAAAATGCAGGAATTGGTCGGGATTGCCCGAAGCCAAGAGAACCTGACACAAGCCTTAGAGGAAGTCCAAAACCTGCGCGAGAAAGCGGAGAACGTTCATTCTATCGGAAATCGTGAATACAATTCCGGATGGCATACTGCACTTGATCTCGACTGTCTTCTCACAGTCTCCGAAGCAATTGCACTCGCGGCACTTGAGCGCAGGGCGAGCATCGGTGCGCATTCACGAGACGATCACCCAGAGAAAGAGGAACCCGGCGCAGGCAAATACAATACCATCATCAAAAAATCAGACGTTGGTGCGATGGCGATCCGGCGAGAACCGATTGACGAACTCCGTGATGACCTACAGGAAATCATAGATGAGATGGGATAGCGGTAGGAGCCCGCTCCAGGTCGTCCTCATTAGGTAGGTGCAGTTTGTAACTGTACCCAACTGCTGACAAGGCTTCATGGTTATCAGGGCAGTTGAAATTCATCAAAAACCCGTTTTTGACAACGGAGCTATTAACAGCAAGTTTTGGCTTGCAAGCTTCGCCAAAAGGAGCGAAAACCCAATCGTTAAAAATATGGAAAAAGCAACTTTTAGAATTTGGCGAGGCAATGCAGACGGAGCCGAATTTGTCGATTACGACACTGAGGTCTCTGAAGGTATGGTGGTTTTAGACGCTGTCCACCGTATCCAAGCCGAGCAAGCGAACGACATGGCTGTCCGATGGAACTGTAAGGCGGGAAAATGCGGTTCCTGTTCCGCTGAAGTCAATGGGCAACCGAAATTGATGTGTATGACGCGCCTCAACGACCTGCCGCTCGACGAACCCGTTACAGTCGAACCCATGCGTGCATTCCCGCTCATCAAAGACCTCGTTACAGACGTGTCGTGGAACTATAAAGTCAAAAAGAAGATGAAACCGTTCACGCCGCGTCCACCTGATGCCGAAGACGGTACATGGCGGATGGAACAGGAAGACATCGACCATGTCCAAGAGTTTCGGAAGTGCATCGAGTGTTTCCTCTGCCAAGATGTCTGCCATGTCCTTCGCGAACACAATCTTCACGACGAATTCATCGGACCGCGATTCTTTGTCTATGCTGCATCTCTGGAAATGCACCCGATTGACACCGAGAATCGCTTGGAAGAATTAAAGGATTCAGATGGCATCGGGTACTGCAATATCACCAAATGTTGCACAAAGGTATGTCCAGAACATATCACAATCACGGATAACGCCATCATTCCACTCAAAGAACGCGTGGTTGATCAGTTCTACGATCCTATCAAAAAGCTCTTCCGTGTTTTCAGTGGTTAAGCATATTGCTCGGATTAACGAAAAAATGAATTGACTTTCCTCAAAGTTTGTGGTAGACTTTACCCACTTTTGACGAAACCACGAGAATTGCGCTATGAGCCTCCTTGATGAAATCTGTGCCAAAATCGGGAATTGGCAGTTTGAGCTTTCGCGACACGCCACTAACCAAAGTATCATACGACATATCACAAATGCCTAACGAAGCAATCCAGAATGAAATTCTAATTGAACAGATAGGTTACGTACACCCTTGAGATGAATGGGAAATTTTTCTTAATTGAGTAATGTTCCTGCCCGAGTCAACGTTGAAACAGGAGAACAATATTTCTCTCCAAAAACCGTTGACCGTTTACAACAAGTCGTGTGGAAAGGGCAACCAACTTGAACTGTTACGCTACCTGTATATGAGTTCACAAATTCGACATAATAATGTCCATAATTTCTTTTGATCTACTCAGGAGATGTTAGAACCATGGGAACCAGCAAGAATGATATTTTAAGAGTCGGCGTGATTGGACCAGGCGGTGCCGGACGTGGTAACACACTCGGTTTCGCAACACGTCCGGATGCTGAAGTTGTTGCCGCAGCAGATACACATGAAGGCAGTTTAGACGCTTTAGAGAATGCCCTCCAAGAACGCGTTGAAGGCTATAAAGCGAACAGTCTTAACCGCTACCTCGGCGAACATGAATTCATTGAGATGCTCAATCACGAAGATCTGGACATCGTCGGTGTCTTCTCACCGCACTCCCTGCACGATATTCATGTGAAATACGCGCTCCGCGCAGGATGTCATGTCATCGTTGAAAAACCGATGGCAAACATTGTCGGCGATGCGATCTCAATCACCAAAATTGCGATGGGGAGTGGGTTACACCTCGTCGGCGGGTATCAGCGTCATTATGAAGATACCTATATGGCAGGCAGGCGCGCAATCGCTGAAGGACGCATTGGAAACCTAAAAAAATTTGAAGTCTATATGGCACAGCGATGGGGCGCGGGCGGATGGCGAGGTAATCCACGTTTCTCCGGTGGTGGTCAACCGAACGACTCCGGCAGCCATCTCCAAGATATATTTTTGTGGATGACCGATGCCTTGCCAGCTGCAGTCTATGGAACGACCGACATGAAGTTTGAGGACGATGACGGAAACCTTGTTCCAAAGTTCGTTGAAATCAACTCCTACTCCGATGTAACGTTAGATAACGGTGCTGAAGGCACAATCACTATCCTCGGCAACACGCGCGTCGGGTTTGAGGAATGGGTAATTCTTGAGGGCGACGAAGGCACGATTGAAATCAAAAGCGGCATTCGATACACACCGAAGGATGGCGAAGCAGAACCGCTTGCTTACCCGCGTCCAGAAGGATATCCTCGCAGTAAAGTTGATCAACTCGTCGGTTTGGTGAAAGGTGAATACGATGCAAACTACACCTCCGGGATCAACGGGGTACGCACCAGTTGGCTGACAAATTCTATCCTTGCAGCAGGCAGAGGTCCTGACGCGAAAAATAGGGTGGATTGCGACAATCTTATCCAAAAAGAGGGGCACACCCGGCAAGATGTCTTAGCATTGATGGATGAATGTGCATCCAAATCGTGCTATTAAAGCACGGTTGTCTATTCCGGCAGGTTTCCTCGGAATAAGCCAATATGAAAAAAGGAGAAAAACCGTGAAGTATTTGGCACAACTTGCATCCAAGATTTATCGCAGGCAAAAACATGCCGTTAGATGTATGAAGTATTGCCCGCTTATCGCGATTCTATTGGTAGCAGCAGTACAAATCGGATGCTTATCCGGAAGTGCGCTGAACAATGCAGAAAAACTTGCAGAAAACAAAGACTACTACGGCGCGATTGAGGCTTATCAAAGCGTTGTGGATACCCAACCGGGTACTCCAGCAGCATTTCAAGCGCAGCTTGCTATAGGTGCACTGTCTATTAAGCAGATGAACCGACCCGCAGAAGGTATCAAAGCGTACGAAGCTGTCATCGCCGCTGCGCCCAAAAGTAACGAAGCCGCTGAAGCACACTACGAACTCGGTATGCACTATTACAGAGAAAAGGATTTTAAATCCGCACAAACGCAATTTGACGCAATTGTCAACAACTTTCCGCAACTGGAATTAAGCCACAATTCCCACCTGATGTTGGCAAAAAGCTATGAGGAAGACCAGAGTTTTGAACAGGCGGCAGAAGCTTTCGATAGTTTTGCGAACCGCAATCCGAGAAGCAATCGAGCGGCATTGGCACTTGAGAATAAAGCGCGAATTCAACGCCAACACCTCAACGACGAAGAAGAAGCGAAACGCACCAACCAATTGCTCGTTAAGAGATATGGAAAGGTTGAAGGTGCTGAAGAATCGGTTGAAAAGGCGAAAGAAGAGCTGAGAGATTTCAACGCCACTATCCCGGAACCGGACGATCCGTTGGCAACGCAGCAGGGAAGAGCGTTGGCGCAGTTTGAAGCACGGCGTGAACGCGACCGACCGCGTGGCGGTGTTGAGAGAAGTCCTGCAATGGGCAATCCGAACGCTGAAATCGCAGACTCTGGATTTGGCATCAGTGCCGCAGATGTCATGCGGAACGCTCCGGGCGGACAAGGCGGCATCGCTGGCGATGACCAAGGAAGTTACCACGATGCAGTATTCGCAATTGCCAAATTTTTTTACGACAGTGAAGAATACCGTGATGCTGGCGCGTTATACTTTGATGCGATTGCACGTGCAGAAGCCGAAAAAGTGAAAATTGACCCTTACACCTACCTCCAACTCTCGGTTTGTTACCGAAAAGTCGGGATGCATCAACGCGCGAAAGAGGTGCTCAGAAAAGCCGCAAGTCGAGATGGTGGTGTCATTGATGCCGTTATTAACACCGGTCGAAATCACTATACTTCCGATGCATACGAGAAAGCGATAGAAACCTACAATTCTGTCATCGGAATGAGTCGGAGTAAAGATTCCGAGATATACTGGTTAATCTCGCTTGCGCATAAAAAGTTAGGAGAATCTGAGAAAGAACGAGAGGTACTTGAACGTTCTGTCGCCGCGAACACACAGAATACAGACGCGTTGCAAAGTCTTGCCGAAGTACTCCACTATCGGTTGAAGGATCGGAAAGCCGCTGCAATCTTTCAAGACCTCGTCAACCAGAAAGGCGATTCGTACGTTGGTGCCAAAACACTCGGTGATCTTACCTATAAGTATGGAAATTACGTCCAAGCCCTTGCAAGGTATAAAGCTGCCGCCCGGATAGCGAAGCGGTTGCTTGATAAGTCAGAAAGCGACGTTGAAAAGCGGGAACTTCGCAATCAGATAGTCTATGCAACTATTCTCGCTGCGCGCACAAGTTATCAACTTAAGAAACCGGAAGAAGCGCAGAAGATAATAGATGAATTGGCAGCGGAATATCCAGAACACGCTTTGATCCCCTATGGTAGAGGTGAACTGGCACTACTCAGCGGCGATACCGAAACGGCTGTTGCCGAATTTAAAGCGGCGATTGAGAAAAACCAACAATCTGATATTCCAGTCATAGCTCTTGGGGATTACTATGTCTTGCAAGGCTATAATGACGATGCAATAGCACTTTGGGAAGGTTTTCTCGCAGATAACCAGTACAACCAGAACGTTCGGCGCAGCCTTAAAAAATTGAAAGGTGATGCCGAAGAAACAAAAGAATAGATTAACAAAGTGCGGCTAAAAGCCGCACTTACAACTCTTATTTTTGAATGGTGCACGTTCAAAACTGCACCTACACATCACGATTTTTTGGGAATAATTAATCTTTTTTTGAAAAAAACTTGACCTTTTACAGTCAATTGTGTATAATTAATAGTTAAAGTTCTTAACTTCCTAGTTACAAGCATGCTTTAAGGGTAAAATTCGCAGATCTCCCCTGGCAAAATTGTGCAATTCCTGAGAAAAGCGCGCTTTTAGGAAAACGAGTCACTGGCTGTAAGGTAATGTGTGCGACATTAGCTTCAATATGTTCCGCAATAGTATGGAAACAAGGAAGCGGTATCTTTAGATTGAAACCATGTTCTGGCATGCATTGCAACGCAACTATACAAAAAACATTCCCGCGGGCAACATTGCCCCTACTCCGCCGATACCCATTTATACCTTGCACTTTGCCTTGTTGTATATCTCAACGGCAATTTCTCATGCATCCGGTTAGGGTATCATACCAGTTTAACCGGCTTTGTAGGAAAATCCGGTCTTCGTACCTTAGTCTCCCTATGCTGCTTTATTAAAAGGGCATTTTTGGAGAACCCGGTAGACGTGGTTTCAACCGCGCACCGAAAACTATAGAAACCGACATTAGTAAATTATTCTACAGGATTAGCCCCGATTCCATTTTAACCTCTTCTTCGTATCCTGCTTTTTACGAATGCATCTTGACATATCGCATATTTGAGTAGGAACAAAGAATTCGCTAGGTTGTTAGATGAACACTACGGTGAAACGATTACCTTGGAACCGGGCACAATGAGGAGTATCAGAAACTATGGAGAGCTTGGACATTGGCAAGCTCCAAGAAATGGAGTTCTCGGAACTCAAAGATCTTGCGTTGACTCTCGGAATGGACGAATACACCGGGTCTCGGAAAGAGGAATTGATTAACGAAATCATAGAGGCTAAATCTGAAGGAGACATCCAATTTTATGGTGGTGGTGTCCTGGAAATCTTAGATGACCGGGATCAACACTATGGTTTTCTCCGTTCATCGCGCTCCAACTATTTGCAGAGCAACGAGGATATTTACGTGTCTTCATCGCAAATTAGGCGCTTTGATTTACAGACGGGGCATGTCGTTGAAGGTGTAGTCCGCCCGCCTAAGAAGACAGAGAACAAGGCAGAACGTTACTTCGCAATGTTACAAATTGAGAAGGTCAACGGTGAGCCTCCGGAAGCTGTCAAACAGAAAATTCTTTTTAAGAATCTCACCCCTATTCACCCGTACGAACAATTGAAGTTGGAACACAGCTCGACCGAATATGGGACCCGCATGATGGATTTAATAGCACCAATCGGTAAGGGACAACGTGGGTTGATTGTCGCGCCCCCTTATAGCGGAAAAACGACACTGCTGAAGAACATTGCCGCCGGTATTGAAGCGAATCATCCGGAAGTCTCTCTGATCTTTCTACTGATTGATGAACGTCCCGAGGAAGTTACGGATGTGGCACGCTCCGTCAAAGGAGAAGTCATCAGTTCAACCTTCGATGAACACCCGGAAAGACATATCCAGGTGGCAGATATGGCGATTGAAAAGGCAAAACGCTGGGCAGAGTACGGGAAAGATGTTGTTGTGCTATTAGATAGTATGACTCGATTGGCGCGTGCCCACAATGTTATGACACCCCATAGCGGCAAAACGTTGAGTGGCGGCTTAGATGCCATGGCATTCGTGAAGCCGCGTCAGTTCTGCGGCGCAGCCCGGAAACTTGAAGAAGGTGGGAGTCTAACAGTCATTGCATCCGTACTCGTTGATACGGAAAGCCGTCAAGATGAATACATCTATGAAGAATTTAAAGGCACTGCCAATATGGAAATTCACATGGAGCGTGCCTTGTTAGATCTCCGCATTTATCCACCGATTAACATTGCAAAATCAAAGACACGGCGTGAAGAACTCTTGTTAGCCCCAGATATACTTAGCAAAGTCTGGGTGCTGCGAAAATTCACAAGCCAAATGGACAGCGCGGAATCACTCGAAATGCTCATTGAGCAATTCGGCAAAAATGGCACAAACGCTGAATTCCTCGAACGAATGGTAGACAATGCCACTTACAGCAATACATCGAGAGTCAACGCTCGTCCGAAGCGGTAGGTGTGATCCCTATACGCCTACTTCTTATGCTTCAGAAGCGAGACTACAATAATAAGAGGGAACATGAACTGAATAGCAAATTCGCAATTCGGAAATCTCAAATTAAGGAAGGACATTATGAAACCTGAAATTCATCCTGAAATGGTAGAGTGTGTTATCACGTGCGTTTGCGGTGCAACCCATAATACGATCGCTATCCAACCTCAAATGCGGGTAGATATTTGTGGAAAATGTCACCCATTCTACACTGGCCAACAAGCACGGTTTATTGATACTGCTGGACGTGTTGAAAGTTTCCGCCGACGTTACGGGCAGACCGAAGAAGAGAAGTAGCCACATAATTCGACTCGTAAATCTAAATTAATCGGAACTCCAAGGAACGGCACCCGTGTCTTAACAGCCCGATGATATAACTTACAATAGGCACAGGGTGCACTCTTATAGTCGAAATATGGACGAATCCCTAATTTGTTAACGGCTAACAGTAAGTTAGACTTGTAAGCGGTGCCAAAAAATGTTTGAAAAACTCAAGGACATCGAAACTAAATATGCTGAAGTTGAAAAAGCACTCGGAGATCCAGCGCAAATTTCAAATCAGCAACGGTTAATAGAGTTATCCAAAACCCACGCGGAACTCTCCCCAATCGTATCAACCTATCAGGAGTACCAGCAGTTAGAATCCGCACTTGAAGAGACGCTTCTCCTAATAGAAGCTGAAACGGATGCTGAAATGGTTGGATTGGTACAGGAGGAATTGGACAGCCTCACGACTAAGAAAGAGCAACTCATTGAAGAACTCAAGTTACTCCTCATCCCGAAAGATCCCAACGATGAAAAGAATGTTATCATCGAAATTCGGGCAGGCACGGGTGGTGAAGAAGCCAGTCTCTTTGCATCTGAGTTGTTTCGGATGTATACCCGCTACGCGGAACGGCAAAATTGGAAAGTTGAACTCCTCAGCGCAAATCCAACGGGATTAAAAGGCTTTAAAGAAGTTATTTTCTCAATTGAAGGGACACGTGCATATAGTCACCTGAAATACGAAGGCGGAATACATCGTGTCCAGCGAATTCCTACGACGGAGACGAGCGGACGCATCCACACCTCTGCCGCAACGGTAGCCGTGCTTCCCGAAGCGGCAGAACTTGATATGGCAATCGATGAAGCAACTGAATTGCGAATCGATACCTATCGCTCCTCAGGTCCCGGTGGACAAAGCGTTAACACAACCGACTCCGCTATCCGGATCACACACCTACCAACAGGACTCGTTGTAACCTGCCAAGACGAAAAATCCCAGCATAAGAACCGTTCCAAGGCGATGAAAATTCTCCGCGCACGCCTCCAAGAGCAAAAACAGGCTGAGCTTAACAGCGAGAGAGCTGAAACGCGACGTTCTATGGTTGGCAGTGGCGATAGAAGCGAGAAAATTCGCACTTATAACTTCCCACAATCTCGTGTAACTGATCACCGTATCCAATTTAGTTCTTATCAACTTGATGCCGTTGTAGATGGTGATTTAGAAGCTTTTATCGAACAGTTAACAACTGCTGATCAAGCAGAAAAGTTGAAAGAAGCTTAAAGCACGCCGACTAAGGAACACGGACTATGCCTAATAAAATGTGGCGTGTGATAGATTTACTCGATTGGACAACGCGGTATTTTGAACAGCACGGCATCCCAAATCCGAGGTTAGACGCAGAGGTATTGCTCGGACACTTACTCGAAAAAAGCCGTCTGCAACTTTATCTCCACTTTGAAATGCCTGTCTTCCAAGAACATCTCACGCCGTATCGAGAACTAATAAAAAAGCGCATCGAGCACACACCTGTTAGTTACTTAACGAATCGAAAAGAGTTCATGTCGTTAGACTTCTACGTAGATGAGCGGGTTCTCATTCCGAGACCTGAGACAGAACAGCTCGTTGAAACGATTCTTAGAGAAAAAACTGGGAATTCCGAACGTCTACTGGAACTCGGTACAGGGAGTGGTGTTATCGCTACGAGTCTCGCAGTGCACCAACCAGAATGGGATATTATTGCAACAGACATTTCTGAACCTGCCCTCGCAGTTGCCCAGAAAAACGCCGAAACACACGTCCACACGGCACAAATCAAATTTCTGTCCGGTGATCTATTTGAACCCATAAAAGCGATCGACCCTACCGGAGAAATTCAATTTGATTGGATAGTCTGCAATCCGCCGTATATCAAAAAGACAGAATGGGATACCTTGAGCCCAGATGTCCGCGACTATGAACCAGAGATTGCCCTCTTTGCTGGTGACGACGGCCTCACTGTGATCCGTCGATTAATTGCTGAAGCACCTGAATACCTCGCCCCGAACGGAAAACTCGTCCTTGAAATCGGTGATACGCAAGGTGATACCATTCGACCACTTATTGATGCCGAACCTGCCTACTGCACATACGAACTGCTCAAGGACTACGCGGAGAAAGAACGGATTGTCCTTGCGAGTGTTCGGTAACGCGCGTTCCGAGATTTTGTGACGAGCGAGTTCAATTTAAAGAACAACAGTATTCACTTTTACACTGCCTGTGAACCCTCCTATAGGCAGCTCCGTAGAAATTCTGCAAAAAATTATTTTTCTTGACATATTTTGCGAAAATTTATTACAATAAATACAAGAAATGTTGGTAGCGCATTAGTTTTCCAGGGCGTGCCACTTTTTTCGTCTTTTTTGAAACGCGATGAGCCATGTTAGCGTTATATCGTGTAGCCTGCTAAATAAGGATACTTATGGGCGAAGGAGCAGATTATAATGGCGCGCCAAACACCTAATGATTTATCTGCTGTCGAAGACACCTATCTTGCGACACAAGCGAAAGCAGGCAATGATGCCGCATTTAGGCAATTGTTCGACAAGCATTATAAATGGGTTTATAACAAAGCCTATCGAATGCTTGGAAATTACCAGGATACAGAAGAGGTTGCCTCAGACGTATTCATCAAGGTTTGGCAGAAGCTAAACAAAAACAAATGGGACGCAGAAAAGGGTAGTTTTCAAGCATGGTTAAATATGGTGGCTCGAAATACCATCATCGATGCAATACGAAAACGGAACCGGATTCGGGAACATCCGCTCAGCGGTTCACTTGACGAAGATGAACAGCCGTTGAGTAAATATGAGGATCCGTACTCAGGACCCGAACAAGAATTAGAAGCCGTAGAAGCACAACAGATTTTGGAGAGTGCCCTTGAACAGGTCACGAAATCCAATCATCGGATTGCATGGATGTTGCGGCATTTAGAAGGTTACAGTATTGCAGAGATTGCCCGTATTCTTAACCGAAAAGAAGGTACTGTGAAGATCTGGATTTTTCGGTGTACAGAAGAATTGCGGAAAATTCTGGTTGCCAAAGGCATCCAGTGGATTTATTAATTTGGAGGACTAATTAATGCGCTTCTGGAAGAAATGGCGGAAGGCTGGGATCTCAGCAGACGATCTTAAGAAGGCAGAGATGCTGGAAGCTTATACGCGCTGGCTGAAAAATGAAAAGCTATCTCGTAAGCAGAAACATCTTTTGAAGGAGATCAACAGTTTCCCTGAACTTCAGCCGTTGAAACAATTAATCGATTTTTCACACTATCACTTCGAGGAAAGAGAGAACGTCATGTTACCACCGGGCAGCCAGCAGCGCGCCCGCGAACGGGTCATGGCGGAAATTCGGGGCGATGCACCGGAAACCGACGTTTCCACGGACGGGCTGCAGCCGCAATTCGGTTATAGTCCACAAGGTATGGGTAACGAGACAACCGAAATTATGCAGACAGACGCGTCTTTACCGAACGCGGACGCACTACGGCAGTGGGACACCGAACAATCACCTACATCCCCAGAAATGTTAAAACGTTACGACGCAATCCGGACACTTTCGCGTTTGCACGTCCGGTTTGAGCAGAAGGATGACGAGGTGTACGTCACAGACTTAGGCAGTTCTAACGCGACTTATGTTGATAACGAACGTGTCGAAACGTCTACTCCTGTTCAAGACGGTTCTACCCTGAAATGTGGGAAAATTAGTTTCAAAGTCGTTGACATTGAACGTTCATAACTATATGGGAGAAGGATCAGGTGTGCATTGGAAGAAGAACACTTAATGCCCCTGTTCCTTATGGAAGCAGTGCGTCTACGGCATACCAATTCATTAGCATTGTCACATTTCCGACAAGCAACGGTTAGTTACGGACAAGCTTGCTATGTTGAAGCCATCCAACACTACCTCGCCGGCTTGAAATTCGGTGCAGCCCAGCATCACTATATCTATGCTGATCTTGCAAAAGCATACGAGATGGTTGGAGAATGGGATACAGCATTGGCATGCCTAGATATTGCGCTTCAGTTGTGTCCAGATTCGCCGACAGCCCTTAGACGTAAAGCACGTGTTCTTGATGAGAAAGCGTGTTATGACGCGTTGGTCTGTTTGGATGAGTTGCAGGAACCACCACCTCAAGAATTCCTTGGATGGCTGCAGCTGGACGCTACAGTCCCGTCTAAATACGCTATAAATTCCGAATTTTTCAGTCTGACCTGCCATTCCGCGATGCACTCCCAGAC
>JAKZUG010000043.1:0-8482 GCA_047516705.1 Candidatus Poribacteria bacterium
CTCCCAGAAAGAGCGGACATTCGGAAAGTTGTGCTTCTTGGATCTGGAAAAATCCAAAACATTGAAATTCATGTGCGTGATAAAAGAAATCAATGGGAACCGGTCAAGAAAGTACCCGGCGGAATTCGGTTTCCGTATGAAATCCTACTTATTGCTGAGACAGACGCTATCAAAATTATACGACCCTCAACAACCGGAAAGGGGCGTATTGAGGCGGTTCAATTTTACACGGTTGCGGATAAAGGAGACTAAAAAATGATACACCGACAAATCCTTGTATGCCTTTTTTTCATAACATTAATTTCGATCAGTGCCAAAGCATTGCCACCACAGTCACCTGCAGGTGGTAACTATTTAGTTCTTGATGGGATTGACGACTACGCGGTTTTGGACTTTGAAGCCTTCGGTATACTTTTACCTGAAGGCACGGATGAATTCACCGTTGAAGCGTGGGTGTATCCGACCACAGCACCTGACAAAAATATAACAGCCATGATTCTCAGCCAACAGGTGCGTATGCGCGTCGTGAGCGATAAGCACCCGGCATATCAGAAAATAAAGAAGAGTATTGATTGGCAGAAAGGAGATCTGCTCCTGATAACCGATGCCCATGTTGCTGGATGGGGCGGGGATGCTGTAACGCCATTCATGCCAATGACGCTTGCGCTGAATCAATGGCATCACATCGCTTTTCAGGCAAAAGGGAAAGAGACGATAACCATCGTCAACGATCTTACCAGAACGTTACCGCAAGGGACAACTATTGGACATGACCTCTCAAAGTTCTGGTGTCCAAAGGATTTCACTCTCGGCGGTTTTGGAAAGAAAATCCAACCACCCAATGGCGGTAACTCGCTTTTAGGTTCCTTTACCGGATATATTGACGAGATCCGCATTTCGACCATTGCCCGTTACGATGTTACCAAAAATTCCTTTATGCCGCTCGGAAAGTTCAAGCATGACGAAAAGGCGGTTGCATTGTGGCATTTTGATGAACCGGGTGGGATGCGAAAATTCTCAGATTCATCGAATAATGCCTATCACTTGGCAGGTAAAAATGGCGCAAAGATAGGTATCTCACTCGCGGTCGAAGCGCAGGGAAAACTCACCACAACATGGGGAAAACTCAAGCAGTAAAACGCTTATTACTCTTACAGCACAACAGGCAAATTTCCCTTATATATCAGAAGGAGATTAAAAATGATAAACCGCCTACTCCTTATGTATTTCATTTTCCTCACATTATAGTAAAGCCTACAATTAAATGGACACTAAGGAATTGGCGAGGTTAGGAAACCTCGCCAGCGGCGGTGAAGTATCAAACCCTATTGTGTTCAGATGTTTTTGGACTTTACTATAATTCCTCTGAGTGCCAAAGCACTACCACCACCTTCACCTGCGGGTGGCGGCATGTTACGGTTGGATGAAACCCACGATTTTGTTGCTATCACCAACGCGTGGTTTCCCGATGAACAATTTGAGGGATTGACCGCCGAAGTGTGGATCTATTTTGAAGAACCACCGCAATTTAGCACTTTCTGGACAATCATCGGGCAGGAAGGGCGATTCGGTCTTGTCCTCCACGGCAATTCCGGCTCGTTAGGCGCATGGGGCTATCACGAAGGGGCACATAGCGGAATCATTGGCGGAGGCACCCCAGTACCCAAAGGAGAATGGGTGCATGTCGTAGCGATTTACGATGCATCAGCAGGGAAAGGAATGAACGGAAGGGGAGGTAATGGAGTCGGCCCAGGTGGACATCTCATTAAATCAGACAAGCCGCTTCGTATTGGTGGAATCGTCCCACAAGACCCAGAGCGGAACCGTTTTGTCGGGGACAATGTAAAATTTCAAGGATACATCGATGAAGTTAGGATTTCCAGTGTCGTACGATATGTCGGACCGGAATGTGAAGTTCCGAAGGGGAAATTCGAGGTCGATAAACACACCATTTAGCTCTGGCATTTCAATGAAAAACCGGGGTTAAACCGTTTCAAAGATGCGTCCGGAAACGAACATCACCTCTGGAAAAGCGGCGTTCTGGCAGTTGAAGCACAAGGAAAACTCACTACAACATGGGGGACAATGAAGCAGTGAAAACGCTCATTATTTTTCTAAGGCGCAGCTTATAGGTCTATATTGCACTGATTGGTATTTTCTGCCCCTATATTGTGTTTGCGATTGAACCCATCGGTGCGATTGGGCAGCCGCGTCCAGAGGAGCACGCTTTTCTTCCAATGAAACCATTCTGCGTGTTGTCTGGACACACATTCAGGTCGTTGATGCGAGCATTGGTGGAGTTATCGATGAACAAGTTAAAACCAGCGATTAATTTTATGCTTGTCGTGACTTGCGTCCTTAGTACGTCTGTGTTCTGTGGGTGTGGTGCGGAAAGTCTCGGACCTTATGAACCGCTCTTGCCTGCCATTGACGGGGAAACTAAGTTCTCAAATAGATTCCAATTGGAAGAAGAACCTCAAGTCTTCTATGACCTTTATGGTAAAGGGATTCTGGAAGGCAGCGAACTCAATACATACACGGATCGGAAAGAATTTGATAAGAACGGTAAATTAATTGTTGGGTGGGGAGGTCAACTTGATAGTCTTCGTTTCACAGCTCAACTGGACCGGACAATCTTGACTGAAGAAACTTTTCTCGGTAGACATACTGAGTTTATTATTGGCGATCACCTACGCCTCAAACCCGCTTCCCTGTTTCCAAACCGATATATTATATACAAAACTGAGTTTGATGGGCTTCGGTGGGATATCTCTTTTGCTCAGGAGCACCATCTTTTTACCCTCATCCACTCACGTATTTCTAATCCTATTCAACTAACAGATAATCCACCAGGGCAAATACTCGGACAGGATCTTGGGCGCCGAAACGGGTTGAACGCAGTGTCAGGTGTCAGGAACATTGAAAACGCACGACTCGTTGGTTTTCGAGGACAGGGACTTTTAGGCGAAATGTTCCGCGTCGGATTTACTTATGTCAATTTGCATAAAGAACATCCGGAACGCCTGATCAATTCATTCATGGGAACTGTGCCCAATACACCCCCTGAAACAATATCCATTGTTTTCCGTGATGACTCGCCTGAGGATAATCACACGCGTGCATTCATTGATTTTGATGTTTATGATCCTGACTTATATAGCGATAATATCCAAGATGGTGTCGGTGCAGCTTTCAAAAGCATGAAGATTACGATCATTACACAAGCACTTGAAGAATTAATCCCCGCAGATATAGAGGAAGGTATTGAACCCGACCCGCTACCTGAAATGACTCACCGATTCGATGTCTTCGCTGACGAGCTTGTTCCGGTTGATCACGCTGGGGGGCCTTCCGAAATACGCGATTCCGTTGACGGGAGGTGGAAAATTGTCAGCGGTTTCAATAAAATGAAATATGATCTTATGCTGACTGATGAGAAAATTAACATTGACCCACGAACAGTCAAATCCGTTGTATTTGAAATGGTTGTTGCAGGCGATTATAATATAGCGGTTATCGGCTTTAGTGAAGCAAATAAAGCAGAGGAAAACCCTGACATACAAGAGTGGATTAAAACTGAAGATGGTCGCATTCAGATACCGTATCGCGACATAATTGAGGCTCCGGGGAATTACGGTCAATCTCCGGATTACATTAAAAACAGGAAAAAACTTGTAGATAATCCGACGCAATGGAAAGGTGAAGGGAGGCCTCGGAAAATCCGGTACCACTATGGTGCCGCACGTGCTGCAGCACTCTACGGAATTGACCTTGAAGGAACTGTCGGCAATGTTTTCATCAGGGCACACTACTCTATTAATGGTAAATACAAACAGTACCCTACTATCCCCAAAGATAAAGTAGGGTTTAGTCGAACCCAAACCACTATTCAGGCTCCCGATGGTGAGGAACCAACAGGTGTCTCTATTGATTTCAGTAGCAGACTTCCGGTAGATGCAAATGGCATCCCCACATATTCGGAAACCGAAGGCGAACGTTTTGAAGCTTTTTTAGGCGGTGACGGCACAGATGAAGATGGCAACGGAAAACTCGGTAGAGAAACAGCATGGTTCGTCCAACTTAAGTCTCGCTTTGGCAAACTCCACTTGGAAGCGGTCTTGTATCATATTGACCCAGGCTACACAACCAACTACCTGAATTTTGGGGCACATCCGAACCGAGGTCAAGTTTACACACTTGAAAGGGGCCGACCCAATATACCTTTGGAAGATAGAATCGCAGAGGAACTCATTCCTTATGACGAAACCAATTATACACTGATTGAGGATGACGATGACGGCGATGACTACCCCGATGACAGTGACTTTGATGGCGTAATTCCACGTGCTGATGACCGAGACCAGAACGGGATATTAGATTTTCAAGAAGATTTTCTTATTTTTGAAGCCGATCCACCTGTATTTACTAACATTATTGATCTAAATAATAACGGTATTGTTGATCCGATTGAGGATGACTTTGAACCGGAACCCGAATACGGTATAGACCGTCAGGGTTATCACCTCAAAGCGAAATACGACCTGCTCGCTAACCTTACTGTTCAAGTGGGTTGGTTAAACGAAAGCGAAATTTCAAGCCGGCGGAAAAATAACTCTAAATACATACATGTCACTTATAAACGCGACATCCCCGATTTTGGCAGCTTTCACTTCCAAAACCGATTTGTCCGAGTGCAGGATGATATTCCGGATTACGCCATTGCCCTGCCCGTTGGAGAATTGCAGCCGATCCACATTAAGGACGAACTTGATTTTTACAACGCACGGTTGAATACAACAACGCTCCAATGCCTCTACACCGCAGTGCCAAACTTGACCCTTGAAGCCAAATTCCTGGTTCTCATGCAAAAACAGTTTGAACAGGATGAAGGAAAGGCACTTTTCAGGGATGTTGAATACGACCCGATATCAGAGAACTTTGAACCCGATGAACGTGTTGATTTTATGGTGCCAATTGAGCAGGTCCGGCTTGGCGGAGGGGGACGGGCATACCCGTTCTATCCTGATCACGGAATTAACGCGCTTGACCCGACTGACACCGGTTTAATCTATGACGAGGGGAATTGGAAAAAACGCCGTTACCCCGAACGGAACATCCGTAATCAGCTCACTATTCTGAAGGCGAAATACGAGATTCCACTTGTGGATCTCCCTTATGTCAACAAAATTGTTGAAGATTTAACGCTAACACCTATGGTTAAGTACGTCTGGGACCGCGCTTTTGACCGAAGTGCCGAAGAAATTCCAAAAACACTCAACCCAGACCTGTTTCTCCCAACCGACGATCAACCGGTTGAATATTTGCGATTCAATCGTCGAAGTCGCGAGGATATTCTCGGTGTCCGCCTTGATTATCAGTTTACACAGAGAACCAAAATCCTTGGAGGATTCCAATATAGGAAGTTTACGAATCGGGATAATAACTTCAAGAACTACCTGCGAACTTTCTCTGCTGACAATAGCGTTCCAAACCTATACCGCCCTGATCTGCGAACCCGTATTTTTGAAATCCAAGCCATCAACAGAGGGGAATGGCTCGGTTTCTATATCGTCATTCTTGCGGGCCACCGTAGAACTACTAATCTGTTCAAGCATACAATTAGTAATATAACATTTGTTCGAGCGATGATGGGTTTCTAAATACGTCAATCATGAAAGAGGTAGCTGACGGGTGTGCAATATAATCAACAATCCCGATAGTTCCGACTGGAACTACACGTGCTACTGCTTTAGGTGGCGTGAAGGGAAAAGCGTCTCCAACAGACGTGTTACCGAACTGTTGACTGTCGGTGCAATGTGTAATTGATTCTGTAGATATGCTTCGTAGGGTGTGAATACCCCCAAAATGAACCGGGTGAGCGTGTCATCATCTGTGGAAAGGCGGATACCCGTATCTTCTGAGACTTCCGCCGATACGTGAATCTCGCTGTCCCTGATCATAAGACTCGCCTGATGTTCCGAACCTTTGATGCCGATTGTTCCTTGCCAGCCTTTGTAAGTGTCGCTCTCGCTCAGTCGCTTGGAAAGCAATGGCGAAAGCTCGCCAAGTAGCATCGGCAGATTGATGATCTTGAACATCCACACCCAGCCTGCATCCGCCGACGTGTACCCGAAATTGTGAAACAACGTTCTGACATAATTCTTTTCGCCCTCTCCTTCCAGTTCCCAGCTTATCTGTTTATATTCACGCTGGACCAGTTCGTTGTGCAACGCGCAGAGCAGTGCGGTGCCGACTTCCTTAAGAAAACCTTCAGGGTGTTTGGAACCTTCGGAAGGTTCGGGTTTAAGACAGAATTCGGTGATTGACACATTCTTTTCCTTCTCATCGCATTGTACCTGCACATATCCGAGCAGCTCTCCGTCCTTCTCGGCGAGTCGAATCAAGTGGGTTTCCGACGTTCTCTGCCTTTCGGCACGTCTCCGCCAGCGGTCCACCAGGTCTACATAAAATGCGTTGGGTAGCCCGACCATAGCGACTTCATCTCCAGGTCTATAAGGACGGACAACCAGGCCTTCAACCACTCTCGCTTGTTCATGCTGGAGGGTTTTGGTGAAATTTTGCCCCCGCAGTCCATCAAGGAACCCAAAACTCCTGTACATTGCGTGCGCGGGGTTGTGCGTGCCAGTGTGAAGAGAGATACCAGAGTACCGGCGGACAAGTTCATGAGACATTGACTCACGGAATGCCCACCGCGACAGCCCTTTCCGTCGATATTTTGAGTCGGTATGCACCCAGAGTACGTAAGTGCCAGGAGCGTGCGTGTTGTGAGGGAAGTGGTGTGTATGGAGAATTGTATTGCAAGTGGCAACGCGATAGCAGGCAATGATCAGATAGAGATGTAAGTCCTTATTGCGTTTGATATCCATCGTTAGGACAGGTGCGCCATTTTTGTCTGTAAGTCCTTTATATGAAAACCCTTCGGCGGCTCGGTGGTCAATTTTGGCAAGCAGGTATCCAACTTCAAGTTGGTATCTGTAATCCTGGTGCGGCGCGATCTCCACGAGCCGATCTACGACTCCTCCGACGCGACCGCTACGAACCAACATCAGTACCGCCATCGCCACAAGTCCATCATCTCCCGTTTCAACTGTCAGCTCTTCAAGCACTTTCACTGCCCGGTCATCGCAGCCCTGGAGCAGTTTTACTGCTGCAATCAGACGCTCGTATCTGTCCGCCGAATCCAGTTTAGTGACCGGTGCCGATTCGCCACTGATTTCGAGAAAACTGTCGATTGCATCGCTTCTGTCGCTTATATCTGTGGTTATGTCCCGAATCATTCCGTTGAGGTATCCACGGACCTCCGCCACAAATTCGTCTCTGTCATTTGGCAACAATGGGAGCGGATGGACAGTCGTGCCGATCTCTTTGAACCAAGGGAAGAGGTCATCATCTACAGTTCGGCTGAGGTAATAGATCAGTGTATCTATCCATGAGAAGGTTGCGCGCGGCATATTCTTTTCTGTGTCGCTGTGCTTTTCCGACAACACCTCGGCGAGCCGGACAAACAGGTCGTCACCATATTTCTTGAGTAGCATCTTCAGTATCCAGATCGGCTTGCGCGATCGTTGGTCATAAACCTTCGCGATGTCAATCAACTCCTCGACTTCGGCATTTTCACGAAATTGCCGCTCAGCTTCGGCGACCATCACCGCCGCTTCTGGCGCAAATCCGAGAAATTTCATTGCCCAGATACCAAAGAAGAACTGGAATCCGTCAAAAAAGATCTCTGTTGCCTTTCCAAAGGGCGTTTTGTCGGCGAGCAAGCCGCTCGCCTCAACACCGAGCGAATAGGCAAGTCTCGGAGGACTGACACACGCCCCGATTGTCGTTATAGAATCTTCCCAACCGAAGCCGTAGTTATGAACACACGAGGGAATCAGATCGATTTTCCAATCAATTTTCTCGCCTTCGGGGAATTTCGAGAACATCTCCTTCGCCAGTTTTTTGGCAAACGCCATACAGGTATCCACCCTGTCTGCGACGAAATGCGTATAGAAAATCTTGATTTTTCCGTCTTCTCTGACCTGTTCTTCGATCTGTATTTGATCAGGAACCGTCTGAGCATCCGTTGCCGAAGAGACGCGGTTGATTCCCAGCCAATCAATGAATCGCCCAGATAGAGGGTGATTCTCCTTTTGAAAGAGTTGCGTATTGATCAACAGGACTCGTCCTGATCCAAAGTGGAGACACGCCCCAATGGGTTCCGCCGTCTCTTTGTGTTCAAGGAAAACGTTCCCATCCGCGGGGATGTCCAGAATACCGCAGTACGTGAGACCGAGGTCATCAATTCCCAGTCCATCAACAATTTCGTAGTCAGTGAGGCGCAGACTTTTCTTTGTATAGCCGCACAACGGATTCGCGTCGGTATCCATTTCTCCTTGTCCTTCTGGTAACGGAAGAAACCGCGCACCGAAAAGAGATGCGACGTGATTAACCCCTAATTCCGAGATCGGTTCACGGA
>JAKZUG010000044.1:0-15860 GCA_047516705.1 Candidatus Poribacteria bacterium
GGATTTTGGGGTGTAGATAGGACTTTGTGCGTAAACAGGTCACCGTTGATACGCATCACGATGTCTGTGAAGGTGCCACCTGTATCAACACCTATATTTTTGATATTTTTACCTATCAAGGTTTCTGCTCGATTTTCTCCCATTGTCAGCCCCTTCAAGAAACTACCACGTTCTTCGGTGTACCTTCCAGAAAAGCGATGATATTGTCTACCGCGCCCTCGTTAAGGAGTTCAACGCCTTCAGGGGTCATATCGGCACAATGCGGTGTTAGAATTACCTGTTCGCACGCTAAGAGGGGATGATCTGCCGGCAGCGGTTCCTGATCATAGACATCAATAGCAGCACCACCAAGGTGTTCGCTGTTTAATGCACGAATCAGCGCGTCGGTGTCAAGGACTCCGCCACGTGCGACATTGATTACGAGGGTGCCTGGTTTCATCAAGCCGAATTCACGTTCACCGATGAGGTGGTGACTCTCCTCTGTCAGTCTGACATGTAGACTGACAACATCGGCAGTACAGAGGAGTTCGTCCAGAGAAACAAACTGAACGCCGAGTTCCTCAGCACGTGTTGCTGAAGGGTGATACGTCCACGCGATAACGTTCATCCCGACTGCTCGTCCGAGGCGTGCCATCTCTGCCCCGATATGCCCGGTGCCGACAATCCCTAAAGTTTTCCCTTGCAGGTAGATGTTATCCATACGGGGCCATCCGCCCGCCTTCATAGAGGCAGTCAGGAACGCTGCACGTTTGGCGAGCGCGAACATCAGCCCGAACCCGTGTTCCGCGACAACTGGCGCGGTGCGTCCGGGTTGGTTACAAACAGTAATGCCGCGCGCTTTCGCCTCCTCAAGTCCAATCATATCCGTTCCGATGGAGCAGAGCGAAATCAACTTGAGTTTGGGAAGTTGGCGTAGGATTTCTGCGGGCCACTTGACGAGTCCGCGTGAGTTGATGAGGATGTCTGCATCTTCGGCACGGCGGATTTTTTCTGCGTCAGTATCGGGTCGGTCAGTGTAGAGGACAACATCACCGTAGGGTTTCAGGCGTTCGAGATGCGGTGAGCCTTGGATTTGTGGTGGTAAATCACCCGGGACAACAATCTTGAGTCTGTTCACAATTCATTCCTTTTTGTCTATTCTGCACCCCAATTGTGCGTTTTTGTGCCGCCATCATAGACAACAGCGTGCCCAGCTTCCAGCAACGCCTCAGCGACATCGGTAGATACATCATCTTTGAAACATATCACATCCGCGACGATGCGACCTGCGTATTTATCCAACTCCGGATTCTGAATCAGGAATCCGAGGGTACCGTCATCTTTGCTGTTGTCAAGGAGGAGTTGTTTAAGAAAGTCCGTTGCGGCTTCAGCACGTTCTTTTTCCAATTGAATGGAGGCATCGGTGCGGTCACCGCGGATCGGACGCTTTTCAGGTGTATCTATCCCCGCTATTCTGATATCTGTGATGCTATAAATGCCGTCAGCGCGACGTTCAATACCGGGCCAGAGGGTTTATTGCGCCTCGCTCATGCCCGGCGTTGGCGAATGGAATGGGTAGATTAGGATAGCGACATCTCGGATTGTGTCGCCATCGTAGACATCGTCAATGCTATTAATTGTGCCGTAATAGATGGGTGCGCTGCTTTCCGGGAGCAGCACATCAGAAGTCTCACATCCCAGAAGAGACAGGCACAACAGAAATGGTAAGATTAATTTTCTTAGAATTGCGATGCGAGATAATAGAGACATGATACCTTTAAGCGTAAACGGAGAACCCGGCGGCACGTGCCTATTACCTTATTAAAAACACTGACGGTACAGGGCAACTATCTCTTCAGCGGTGGCCTGCCGCGGGTTGTTCGCAGGACTGCCGCTTGCAATGGCATCCGCTGCCATCTGTTCAATCACGTCCTCAAATTTATCTCTGTCAATTTTATCAATTTCGCCGAGCCGCGGCATCTGAATATCGGTGACGAGTCGTTCCACAGCAGAAACTGCTGCGTCTGCCTGACGCATCGGAGATAATCCGTCGATCGGTTCACGCATCGCACGTGCAATATCTGCGAAGCGGTCTGGCGCGCCGACAACACTAAATGCCATCACATCGCGTAACAACACGGAGTTTGAAAGTCCGTGATGGATGTGGAAATAGGCACCGATCGGACGTGACATCCCGTGGACCAGAGCGACAGATGAATTGCTGAACGCCATCCCTGCGATAGACGCACCGATCATCATGTCTGTGCGTGCGGGGACGTTTTCACCATCCGCCCACGCTTGCCGTAGCGACCCCGAAATCATCTCAATCGCCTTCAATGCGAGTGCGTCGGTTATCGGTTGTGCGCGTTTGGAGATGTATGCCTCTATTGCGTGCGTCAAAGCGTCAACGCCAACTGCTGCAGTCAGGTGTGGCGGCGTTGTAAGGGATAACAGCGGGTCCACAAGCGCGACGTGTGCCAGTAGACAAGCACTACTGAGCATCATTTTGACATTCCGCTCGGTGTCAGTAATGACGGTAACCTTGGAGACTTCGCTGCCTGTGCCGCCTGTCGTCGGTATTGCGATAAGGGGTGCCCCTGAATTCGGGATCTTATCCACACCCATATAATCGGCAAAATCGCCATCGTTAGTTAATTTCATGGCGATGCCTTTTCCGCAGTCGATCGCGCTTCCGCCGCCGATGCTCACGATGACATCACAGGTTTCGTCAACGTACTGCTTTATCCCGTCCTGCACGTTTTGTAAAGTTGGGTCGGGTGTGACATCAGAGAAGCAGGTACTCCTTATGCCAGCGGCGTGTAAATTTTGGGCAATCTTGTCGGCATATCCGATCTTGGCGATACCGGGATCGGTTACGATGAGCGCGTTCGTTGCACCGAGCCGTTTTGCCTGTTCACCGACGCTCTCGGACGCGCCTGTGCCTGTAATTATTGTAGGTGGGAGTGTTAATGTTGTAGCCAAATTTCAATTTCCTGTAACGGGTTTATTGTGTTCAACTGAGTGTGAAGTGGGTTAAAGAATTCCAAGACGTTCAAGGTCCGCCTCCGTCCACTTTGCTTGCTCCGCAATAATAGCTTTAAACGTGCCAACAGCAAAAGTTTGCCCCATGTTGTGGAGATGGATGGTTGTTCTCCGTCCATCTGGATGCTTAAAAAGACGGAGGGCCCCTTTGCTTCTTTCTTCATGAAACCTGTCTTTTTTCAAAGCGCGTATCAACCTTCGTGCTCTGAGTGAGCTTAACCGACTGTAATCAATAGCCATATTAGACTGTTACGGCGATTAAAGGCACATCGCTGACCTGAATGTGTGAACAGGGTTCAGAAGCAATTTCTTTCTCATGCTGTACGATTGACTCCAAAAGATGTTCTTCGCTATGCTCCAAAAGTGATTCAATAAGCAAATCAACAGCGTCTTGCAGGTTCTTTAAAGCCTCTTTTTGAGTATATCCCCAACTCGAAGCACCTTGATGTACCAGTGTGGGAATATATGCCCGCCAAACAGGGTCCTTAATTCGCTCGTCGAGCCACTCGTCCTCTTCTATGACAACCTCAAATGTATACGTTTTCATTGTAGTCATCCTAAGTTCCATTTAAAAATTCGTCAATGTTCCTACCGATAGTAGGCGGTGGGAGTGCTTCCTTGTCATTGTGCAAGATTTCTATCCACTCGTCAATGATCTCGCATAACTGCCGATAAACCTCAATTTCATCAGTCCCATGGCAGCACGGACCGATGATTCCCGGACAATATCCGATGAAGCATTCGTCTTCGTCTGACCATTCAACGATTTTGATGTACTTCGCACTTTCAGTCATTCTTGAGACTCCACCTATATCAATAAAACCTGCTTTTCTCAAGTCCAATATGAGTTGACATATTTTCCTTGGCATAGAATATCACAAAAATCATCGGATGTCCAGTTTTTTGAAACCTGTATAAAGGTGTGGCAGCAATCCGTTCTGGCATTACTAATGCCGGAAATGACGTATACCTGTTAGGACCATTGCCATGCCGTAAGCATCCGCTGCTTCAATTACAGGTGCGTCGTTGACAGAACCACCGGGTTGGATAATGGCACTGATGCCTGCTTCACCGGCAATTTCGACACCGTCGGGAAATGGGAAATAGGCATCTGAAGCTAACACGGAACCCTTCGCCTTTTCACCTGCCTTTCGGATAGCGATGATGGCGGCATCCACTCGGCTCATCTGTCCCGCACCGATACCGACACTCTGCGTGCCTTGTGCCAGCAGGATACAGTTGGATTTGACATGTTTGCATGCCTTCCACGCGAACAGCAGCGATTTTATCTCCGCGTCCGTAGGTTTACGTTTGGTGGCAACCTGTAGTGCGGCTGCTTCCATGTCGTGTACATCCGGGTCTTGGACGAGTACGCCGCCGGTAATGTTGCGAATCTGCAAAACAGGTTCCGCCGCTGACAGCGACCCGACTTCAAGAATAGGACGGCGTTTGACACGTGACAATACACGTAACGCCTTATCAGTATAACTCGGTGCGATAATTGCGTCAATCTTCACGCCTGCTTGTGCTGCCTCGCGGATCGTGTTCGCTGTCTGGATTGTCACTTTGCGATTTAATCCGACAATTGAACCGAAAGCAGAGGTCCGATCACATTCCAAGGCATTCGTGAAAGCATCTTGTAGATTGTCAGCAGTTGCGAGTCCGCACGGGTTGTTATGTTTGATAATGGCACAAGCAGGGGTCTCAAAGTCCTTGACAATCTCCAAAGCGGCTTCTAAATCGAGGAGGTTATTGAAGGAGAGTGGCTGTCCACTAAGTTGGTTCGCCCACGCCGCGGATGGTCCTGGACTGGTTTCAGTTCTGTAGAAAGCGGCACGCTGATGTGGGTTTTCGCCGTAGCGGAGCGTGCGCTCTTTCTTGAAATGGAGCATCAGGTTATCCGCGAATTCGTCCGACTGCGACCCTTGGTTTGCAAGATACGTAGCAATTACGGTGTCATAGTGAGCAGTATGCGCGAACGCTGCTTTTGCTAATTCAAATCGCCGTTCTTCTGAAAGGCAGCCGTCGTTGGCATCTAAGTCAGCGATAATTTGAGAGTATTGGCTCGCATCCGTGAGAGCAGCGACATGTCCATAGTTTTTCGCCGCCGCACGAATCATCGTTGGACCGCCGATGTCGATGTTCTCAATCGCTTCGGGAAGTGTTACGTCTGGCTTGGCGACGGTTGCTTCAAAGGGATATAGATTGCATATCACCATGTCAATGGAACCGATGCCGTGCGCTGCTGCTTGTGCGTTGTGTTCCGCATTATCCCGTTCAGCGAGGAGACCGCCATGGATCTTGGGATGGAGGGTTTTGACTCGACCGTCCATCATTTCAGGAAAGCCGGTGTAGTCAGAAACATCAAGGATGTCAATCCCAGCGTCCCGGAGATGTCGGGCTGTGCCGCCGGTGGAGAGGATCTCTACGCCACACTGTGTGAGAGCATTGGCTATCTCTAAGAGGTCGGTTTTGTCGTAGACGCTGATGAGTGCGCGTTGTATCTTTTGCATGATGTTGGTTCGTTCTGAGGGTGCTGGTAAAGTTTAAAACTTCGTCAGCAGGTTTAACGGCATAACGGCGTATGCCTACTACTTTGTCTAACGGCATAACGGCGTATGCCTACTACTTTCATGTAATGTATCGCGGGAACCCGAACCCGTCGTTTGCGACGTGGCTTCGTGCCGGGATCTGTGCGCGGTTCGGTATAATCAGGTCCATTTCCGATGTGTTTTCAATAATAGTGCCGTCTCCGATGCGCACTTCATCCCCGATATAGATTTTTCCTGGATGATCCGACGCACCACGGATAGTTCCAATAACAACCGATGAACCGATGCGGCACCGCTGTGCGATTTCAACAAACCCGTAGATTTCAGTGTTAGTGCCTATAGTGGAATGTTCAGCAATCCGAACGGGTCCGAGAAGACTGGTGTCGGTGCCGACTTCAACAAAGTCGCCGATGACAGGGTGCCGTTGCTTGACTTTGACGCTCAAACCACCGAAAGTGCTCGGGTAGATGACGCAGCCGGAACCGATAATACCTGTTTGTCCAGTGGTTACCCCACGATGTGGATGTTCAAGGAAATTAGCGTCACCGATCTGTGTTTCTGGATGCAAATCGGCTTGGTAATAGCGTCCGCCGAGTTCGGCAATAGCACGCGGCAGCAACGGAACGGGGACTCTATGGAGGTCTGGACTTCCTTCAGGGGGTTCGCTTCGCGTTAGCGCGTGGGCAACATCGTGGTAAAAGAGCACACGCCACCCCGGGTAGGTACTCCCTACTAACTGGAGTTGATAGTCCAAGACGGAGGCAAGATTCAAAGTACCGAGAAAATCTTGATAGGGTTCAAAGGTGCGTTCCTGAATTGCGGTGTCAATTTGGGATCGAAAATCGATGGCTGCGAGTTTTTCGCGAGAGATACCGGTGTGGAGAAGGTACGCGTCCCAGACGGCGGGGTCTTTGAGAGAGGCGAAGCGATTCCAGAGTGCTCGGCTCTTGAGCCGCGGTAGTTCCCAGAGGAGTGAAAATGCGGTTTCAAGGGCTGTCTCGAGAGGGGTTTCGTCTTTAACAGCCAAAAAGGACTGTGCTACCATGGCATATAGCTGATCCACCACCTCTTCAATCGCCTCCGAGGGTTCGCGTTTTTGGTGATGGAGATGCGGCGCATTATGTGAACCCGGTGCGACACATTCCAATAAATTGCCGAGCACAGTTTCAAGAATATCCCGATTGACAAACCCGCGTCCTGAACGTTGCGCTAACCCCTCCCGGCTCATGCTATCAATACGTAAAAAGTTCAATTCCGATTTACTATAGATTGGACGCAGCCGCTCCAATGTTTGGGTTAGCAGCGGCTTTTTTCGCTGTTCATACGAAGCATCAAAAAGTGTTGTTTCAGACATATTTTTTCCTGGTTCTAATAGTACAGATGCAGGAGATTATAGTGCTAAGTCGTCCGAAAAACTTCCTGTGCAGCGGTAACTCCGGCACCAAGTGGAATATCACAACCGATTTCCACTAAACCCCGCTCAAACGCAGCAATAGCGACGATAACGTCGTTTTCATTCATCCAACCGAGATGCGCAATTCGGACGATTTTTCCACTCAACTGACTCTGACCACCGGCATAGGTGATACCATATTTGTCGAGCATCAGATTGATAAACGCTTTCCCATCAATTTCTTCGGGTAACCGGATTGAGGTTACAGTATTCGCCGGCGATGCCGCATAGAGGGAAAGCCCTAATGCCTTAACTGCACTTCGGGTCGCGGATGCTAATTGGCTGTGACGCGCAATCGCATTGCGGATACCCTCTGTGCAGATGCGCTCCAGCGCACATTGCAGTGCCGTCAGCAGTGTTACCGCTGGTGTGTAAGGGGCAGACCCCTGCAATCCGCTCTCATACGCCTTGCGGAAGTCAAGGTAATATTTTGGAAGGTCAGAACGCTCAACTGCGTCCCATGCACGCTGATTGAGAGCCACGACCGATAGGCCGGGAGGTGTCATCAACCCTTTCTGGCTGCAGGAGACAACGACATCCACACCCCAATTGTCCATCTGTAAATCGTCAGCAGCGAGTCCACTGACAGCATCAACAATCAAGAGCGTTGGACGCCCTCGGGTCAGACGCGCCAATGCCTCAATGTCGTGTAGAACACCTGTCGAGGTTTCACAGAGCGTAGCATAAACTGCTTTTACATCAGGATGTTCAGCTAAGAGCGTTTCCACCGCCTGCGGGTCAACAGAATTTCCATACGTTACGTCAATCGGTATAATTTCAACGCCGAAAGCGGTGCAGATGTCGCCCCAGCGTTCCCCGAATTTACCGCTCCTAATCACAATCACCTTATCTCCACGAGACAGTAGATTCGCAACCGCCCCTTCCATACCACCGGTACCGGATGATGTTAAGAAGAGGACATCGTTCTCGGTTTGGAAAACGTGTTTGAGTTTTTCGAGAACGTCTTTAATTAATGCGACAGTATCATCGCTGCGGTGGTAATCAATCGGTCGCGCCATCGCCAACAATGCTTCGGGCGGAATCGGCGTGGGACCGGGTGTAAAAAGCCATTTCTTTTTCATGACGATTTTGTTCAGTTTTGCATAGGTTGATTATGGCACACGGCGTGTGCCTACTACTTTAAGGAGAAAACATCAGGCGGTGCTGACAGCCACGACCATTTTGCCTTCAACGTTAACAATAACCCACTCTTGGTCGAGGAGTTCACATAACTCTATAATCGAGGCGCGTTGCGCTGCGCTATCCATCGGTACTTCAATGGTAAGCGTAGCGAATTCTTCACGCTGCATCGCCCCTTCTTTATCGAATTTCATTGGTGTAATCTGAATCTTTCTCAATCTTGCATCCATAACTTTTCCTTTCTTGATTTTTAATTCAGGACTTACGCAAATTTAGACACGATGGTAGATTTTTGCGTTTTAAACCCCCTAAATCCCCCTTATCAGGGGGACTTCTGAACGCGCTGCGTAAGTCCTATTTTAATTATACGTTATCCATGAACGACGCGACATCGATGCATTCTCCTTTACGGCGGGCGGATTCCCAGCCAGCCAAAACAGGGGCTAAAGAGAACAAACCGTCGTGGTAATCGCTGCGTAAAAGGCTTGCATCGCCGGTCAATATAGCGCGGATAAAGGTTTTATCCTGTTCTAACCACGGGTCGAATTCATCCGCTCGATAAAAGACTTCGCCATTTACTGCGATCCTATCGTATTGGTAGATTTCAAGGCACCCACCTTCATAGAAGACAGTAAACCACGGTTCGTCTCTCGGACTGGGACCAGATGAGACGAAACAGAGCGTCATCGTAGCACCGTTGTCAAAACAGTAATTGAAACTCGATGACAAAGTAGTTGCGTAAGCAGCACGCTCACAATAGAAGGCTTGTGCGCGTGCGACATCCAAGCCTGTCATAAACCGGCTATAATCCGTTGCATGGACCCCCCAATCAAGGGCACGACCACCGGATTTGTCCATCTCTGCCCACCACGTTTTGGCACCACCGTCTGTCGCAGGCGGCAATCCACCGAAACTCTGGAAACGGACATGCACGATCTGTTTGTCAGCCAAAAACCGGCGTGCCTCTTGAAAAATCGGACGATACCTTTCACGAAATCCAACAGTACTGATAACGCCTGCCTGCTGGATAGCGTCGTCTATTCGGCGGGCAACTTGCATGGTGATCGCTTGAGGCTTCTCACTGAAGAGATGGATACCCTTTCCAACTGCGGTCACTTCGACATCGGTTCGTACATACGCTGGCACGATAGAGTATAACACATCGATGGTTTCAGCGTCAAGCATCTTATACGCGCCACCATCTTCGGTATGGTAAACATTTGGGATTTTGAAGTCGGTTGCGATTTCCTGCGCTGCTTGTAAATTGCTATCACACACAGCGACTATATCAACCGAATCTGTCTGTAATAGGTTTGGAATGCGCGTCCGTTTCGCGAAATTGCCGCAGCCGTGGATAGCGACCCGGAGGCGTTGGTCTGTTGACACGTTAACTGTTCTCCAAATTTTGGTTTTTTCGGTGTTTATCTATTTCCCTAATTCTCCCCGAACTGCGAGGCGACCAGCACTAAGTCTTGGATGTTCACCACACCATCACCATTCACATCCGCAGGATTCAGTCCAGTCTCCCCGAACTGCGAGGCGACCAGCACTAAGTCTTGGATGTTCACCACACCATCACGGTTCACATCCACTATTATCTCCGGCTCAATAGGAGTGAACTCCCACAAGAGAATCGTGCCATCCTCACTCCCGCTGGCAAGCGTGCCACCATCGCGAGAGAGTGCAATCGTATTAACACCAGCAATATGTCCAGTGAGGGTAGATTGAAGTTGTCCTGTCTGTGTATCCCATAACCGAATTGTGTTATCCCAACTACCGCTTGCAAGCATGACACCATCTGGAAAGAACACAACAGACTTGATACGAGATGTATGCCCTATGAGCGTAAGATAGGATCGTTCTGTCTGTGTATCCCACAATCGAATTGTGTTATCTCGACTACCGCTTGCCAGCGTCCTACCATCTGGATTAAATGCCACAGAATCAACAGGACGTGTGTGTCCTATCAGATCTGCTTGGAGTTCTCCGCTTTCCACATCCCATAAGTTAATTGTGTTGCCTTGACCGCCACTCGCGAGTGTGAGACTATCTGGACTGAATGCGACAGTATAGACATTGGCACCGGCTTTGAGAGTCGCTTTGTGTTCACCGGTATCAGCGTCCCATAATCGAGCTGTGCTATCCCAACTTCCACTTGCAAGCGTTTTACCGTCTGGGCTGAACACTATGGATTCAATACCAAACTTGTGGCTTGTGATAGGCTCTTTGGGTTGTCCAGCGTGTACATCCCATAACCGAATTGCGGTATCCGGCTTCCCACCGCCACTGGCGAGTGTCTCGCCATCTGGACTAAACGCGACAGCAAAGAGGGGTCCACCATGTCCAGTGAATGTATCTTCGAGTTGTCCTGTGTGTGCATTCCACAAATGAATTGCCTCGTCATTACTTGCACTCGCGAAAATCTGTCCATCGGGAGAAAACGCAATTTCATTAACTGGAAAAGTATGTCCGGTGAGGGTGGATTTGTGTTGAAAGGTGACATAATCCCAAAACTGAATTAATTGGTCATCGCCTAAACTGGCAAGGGTTTGCCCATCAGGAGAAAATGCGACAGAGGTACTCCAACCGGTATGTCCAGTGAAGGTTGTCTTGAGCATTTCAGTGGCAGGATCCCATAATCGAATCGTTTCGTCACTGCCCGCGCTCGCGAGTGTCTGTCCATCAGGAGAAAACGCAACGGACGTGACACTCTGTGTGTGCTCCATGAAAGTTGTCTTATGCTCGGCGGTATGTGGGTTCCACAATCGAATCGTGTTATCTACGCTACCACTCGCGAGCGTCTGCCCATCTGGACTGAACGCAACGGACGTGACGCCATATTCGTGCCCTATGAGGGAGGTGACAGCGATGCGGAAATTATCTTTTGCATTCCATAAGAGAATTGTGTTGTCTTTGTGCCCACCACCACTGGCAAGCATTAGCCCGTCTGGACTGAACGCAACAGAAGTGACTGCTCCCGTATGTCCGCTTAAGGTCGTTATGTAGTTGCCGGTATCTGCACTCCACAATCGAACCGTTTTGTCTGAGCTGCCGCTCACAAGTAGGCTGGTGTGCCGCAAAGGCGAAAATGCAATGGAAGTAATACCTTGTCTGTGCCCTCTCGGAGACGTTTTGTGTTCGCCGGTATGTGGGTTCCACAACCGAATCGTTCCGTCACGGCTTCCGCTGGCAAGTGTATTACCATCTGGAGAAAATGTCACGACTGAGACCTGAGCGGTATGCCCGACGAGCAAGTTAATTTCTTGATGCGTTTCGGCATCGTAAAGCCAGACACCGATGGAACTCGGAACTGCGAGCAACCTGCCGTCCGGGGAGTACTGGATATCTCCGGTTATTGTGCCTTTTCCGAGGCGTGCTTTGGCACCTTCGGGTAAACCCCATTGGGTATAATCTTGTGCAGAGACGTTAGCGTGAAACAACATTGAAACAAAAAGTATCGTCAAAATCAGGAAACATTTCGGCTTCATCGGTGTAACTCCTTGCTTATGGGCATATTTTTGGAATGACGGATCAGAAATCGTCTACAGTAATTTCACTCCCGCCACGGCGGAATGTCCCATGTGTTAAACCATTCCCATTTCCAGATAACCTGTTTCTCTGGCATTTCTACTTCATATTCTATCCCTGCAGTGAAAGGAAGGAGACACGTTCTATTGCCAACGATGGTACGCATCGATTCAATGAACGCCATTGTGTCGGTAACGTTTGGGGGCCAGTGTCCCTCTGGAATAGGATCCGACTCTCGGTCAGTTCGATAGTGCGTCGGTATCATGAAACGGGGTTGGATCAGTTCCATCAACGCAATGAGTCGAGGGGCAAGTCTGGCACCAATGCCGAGTTTCATGTGAATCAAAAAATCCACCTTACCTCGGAGATCTGCTAATGCTGGATAGGGTTCGTGCAAATCACCGGTGTGTAAAATCGAGACATTCTTTTTTGTGTGTGTTATGAGATAACCGTTTGTCGGTAAATCTGGGGTCTGATTCTCGCCACTTTCAATCGTTTCGACCTGAATATCGCCGAGGACAAGCGTGTCTGAACCTTGAAAAGCGCGTGATGTCCGTTGTTTTTCATTGAGATACTTAGGGTAGAGAACCTGCACCTTATCGGCGGGAACATGTTTAGTGATTGGCAGGTCGCGTTCAAATGCGGCATCTCCATATTTCTCGGCAATGGGTTGTGCGGGTGTCATGCATCCGGGATTGACGAATAACTTCTTAAAACGGTTACCGCGGCATAACTTCCGCAAGGTTGCGGGGTGACAGTGGTCGAAATGTTCGTGGGAGATAAAGATATAGTCGTATATCGGTTGGGCATCCGCTAAGTTCTGATTGAAGAGATATGGATCGAATGCGATATTGATGTCACCGAAGCGAGCGTCGAATGCACCGCATCCCCACCACCTGAGAAATATGTTTTCCATTTGGCGATCGGCTGTCAGCTTTATGCCCCTTCCCAGTAACGGGTGGGGACCCCGGCATATCGGTAAAGAGATGCCTGTTTTAATCAGATACCTCTTACTGACGGTTTCCGGCTGCCGACTGCTATTCCTGTGTTTATTTCATTAACCACATTTTCCGAACGCTTTGGGTATCGCCTGCTCGGAATTGATAGAAATAGATACCACTGGCGACCGTTTCCCCATCTCGGTTTTTGCCATCCCAGTAAAGCGTTTTTTCGCCATGCGCCTGATGTTCGAGGTTAAAATCGCGAATCAGTTCACCGTTTTGGGAATAGATTGAAATCTGGACATCGCTGGATTCAGAGAGTCGGTAGGGAATCCAAGTTTCCGGATTAAACGGATTGGGATAGTTTTGAAAGACCTCAGCAGCTTTGACCTTGCCCCATGTTGTGCCCAGTTTTCCAGTCGGTTCAACCGCCGTCACTACATCACCCGCTTCCGTAAAGATATAGACATCCCCACCATAGCCGAACTGATAAGTTTCGACAATCCCGGAGGGCCACGCCAAGGTGATGGAACCGGGTTGATAGCCAGCAGCGAGACCAAATTCGAGTTCTAAACTATCACTGCCCAAAAAACCGGTGCCGCAGATTAACTCTTGCGTCTGAACATGGTTACCGACTGCCACTGTCACTCGTGTGCCGATGCCATCGCGGTTGCTTTTTGTGCCGATCAACCTAATTTTGATGCGTCGATTCTTAGATTGGACGAACCGATTGTTAGATCGCGGAGTGCCAGGATCCAGATCGTTTTGAAGAAGCGTATTGCCAGTGTTGTTGACGACATAGAAATCGACATCGCCGTCGTTATCAAAATCACCACTGGTTGCGCCGCGTGCGACGGCATCAACAGTCACGTTGAGTGCATCTGCCCGGTCAACAAATTGCCCGTTTTGATTGTGATAGAGGCGGTTGCGATTGGTTTTCTGCGAGCCATCAACATCGCCGTTGACGACGTAAAGATCACGATACCCGTCGTTGTCATAATCAACGAAACTGGCATACCAGCCTACACCTTCGTTTGCGACCCCAACAGCTTCAGCGACATTCGTGAACGTGCCGTCACCGTTATTTCGCCAGAGGAGATCGGCATCATAGTTCGTGACAAAAAAGTCGAGGTCAGTGTCGTTATCATAGTCACTGACGCAGAGTCCCATCGCGCCTGTCGGTTTTCCATTGACTTCGGTTACGATACCGGACTGTTCAGAAACATCAGCAAAGGTGCCATCACCTCTGTTGCGATAGAGTTTGTCGGGTCCGTGATCGTTTGCGACGAATAGGTCTTGCCAAGTATCGCCGTCGTAGTCGAAGAAGATTGCGCCCCAAGCGATGCCGTCATCATCGACGCCAGCGGTTCCTGTAACTTCTTCAAAGGTGCCATCCCCTCGGTTTCGGTAGAGGACGTTGGTTTTTGGGGCGGGATTTGGGTTTAAGAGGGACGGCGATCGTCCCCAATTAGCGATATAGATGTCAAGCCATCCATCGTGATCATAATCAGCGACAACGGGACCGGTGCCGTGTTTTTCATCGGCGACACCTGCGTGCTCGCTCACGTCTGTGAAGGTACAGTCTCCGTTGTTTTCAAAGAGAAAGTTTGGGCCGGCACAAGTTACATAGAGGTCGCGAAACCCGTCGTTGTTGTAGTCAAACCAGACACAGCCGCGTCCGTTGGGTGTGTCTGCGATGCCTGCCTCGGCTGCTACGTCTGTGAACGTCCCGTCGCCGTTATTGCGGTAAAGAGCGTTGGGTAAACCGCCATCGCCGACGACGAAGATGTCAAGCCAACAACCGTCATTATCATAATCTACAGCGGCAGTCCCGGGACCGAACCAAGCCCCGGATTCCGCATCAACGGGTGTTTCACGTTGATAGACATTTGCGGTGAGGCTGACATCCTTGAAGGTGGATGCCGCGAGTACGGAAACACCAAAGAATATAAAAAAAATAATCAGACAATACCGCATAATTTGAGTCCATCCTTAATATTGGGCTTTTACTGCCCCCCAAGTTGTTGTCGCTTTTCCACCGGGTTCAACTGGAAAAGGATTCAGATTGTCTCTGAAGTATTCATATTCAACCTCAAGGCTACCTGTCGGATCGGCAACACCGGCATAGATACCAAGCCAAAGTGGAGGAGTTAGGGCAAAGTCACCTTGTCCGATATCCATCCAATCCTTATCATCCACTGCTTTATACCATGCAGTGTATGTATCGCCCTCTTTTTTGAGTCGGAGGGACATTTCGATGTCTCCCCAATCACCAAATCTCCATTGGATATCAGGCGGTCCCATCCCGGCTTGCTTGGTTTGATACTGGATATGCCCTTTTGCCGCTGCATCTCTCGACCAGAATTTAATGGTTACCCAATTATCATCCTTCGGACTTTTCACGACAAGCCCGTTGACACCAGAACTGGTATCCCATTTGGCGAAGAAATGGGTTTCAACATCAAACTCATCTGTGTCGGTTTCCTGATACAGCAAGTGAGATGCGTCTGTTGCCCAGAGATTTCGGTTGGGTTGACTATCAATGTATAGAAAATCCGCGCGGGTTTCACCAACATCCCATTTCGGGGGTTCATTTTGCCATTTCCAATTCGGATTCTTCAATTTGCCATCTTCAAACGGGTCGCCGAATGAGTCCGCTGCAACTGCAACACTTCCGAAAAGGAACACGAGCAGACATACACTAATGCTACACGCGATAATTCTTCCAAGTTTTAGAGTTTGTAGGTTTCCAAAACTTGTTGTTAAAAATCGAGTTTTCATAAATTTATTTGTAACCTCCTGTTTTCAATTTTAAAATAACCCAAGTTGCCACCTAAGCAAAATGCTCATTCAATCTCAAAAAAACATATTAAGACAATTTTTTAATAAATTATTTGTTGTTAATATGCCTTAATAATATGGATAAGTATACTCAAATTTGACTCATATTGTCAAGTTAAACCTATGTATGACTTCAGAATATGGGGAAATCTATATGGTGTTTAAACAAAAATGAAGTTTGAACCTCTATAATCTTTGAGGTGGCAACTTGGATTAAAATAGATTTTTGCGATTGTCAAGGTAAATCAAACTGTGTGCAGAGGTTTTCAGTTGCCGGTTCTCAGTTCTCAGTTTTCAGCAATCAGCAATTATAGTAAAATCGAAAAATATGTTGACACTTTAGGGAGCAACAACCCCTTCCTTCGCTGGCGGGGTTTGTAACCC